>JAPLUM010000443.1 GCA_026397605.1 Verrucomicrobiota bacterium
ATGACAGGACGCAGTGACTCAAGGGTGGCGAAATGTTGAGAAAACACCAGACACCCGGCCCAAACTAATCCCACAAGCTCTAGTTCAATCGTCTGTGGCACCTCTCCAATTTTGACCTCCAATTTTGACCAAGCCTTCGATTTTGTGGTGAGGCTGATCTCTGTCAGCCCTGAGCTGGTTGGCCGCATGGTGTACATGACTTCATCGTCTGGACCAACTTTACCATGGATGGGATCAGCCTTTGTCGAAGCCATGAGCGCTTGCTTGGGAGAAATCAAAGTCTGTGCGGCTTGGAGGAATTCGGATGCTTTGTCTGAGATGCGGTCGAAGAGATTGGTGTGTGCGGACTCCCTGGCAACAGGCGTCTCGGCGATGACTCGCTCCAACAAGCCATCAAGCCATGCTTTTCCGTTCGCTGATGCGCCATAGTGTTCGGCAGCGAGGATGCCATCCAGAATAGATCGGGCATGGGGATTCAACTGAATCAACGCCGAGACTTCGGCGCTCTCGGACTCGTTGAGTTTTCCCTCGTGAAACTGCAAGATGGATTCACGAAGCAGCATCTCATCCATGTCGGCGAAGGCACTGGGATTCGTTTTAATCTGTTCAGCAAGGTTCGAGTAAAGATTAGATTTCATAGTGGTAAACGTGAGGGGATTAGCGGTTTCGAAGTTCGTTGGCGATGTCACGGAGTCGTTTTATCGCGCGGCTGTGAATTTTACGTATGTTCTCTGCGGTCAGAGCCAATCGAGAAGAAAGCTCTGTGTTAGAAGGCTCATCATTTGCGTAAAGCGCGGAGAGGACGGTGTGCCATAGAGGGTTCTCCAGGCGTAGCTGCTCCATGGCTTTCTTGAGAAACTCCGCATCCTCCATGTGAGAGACCAAGTCGTCTGGAAGATCCCATTCCCCAGCGGTTACCTCCGCCAGCTCCTCGGACACTTCATCTCCTGGAGCGCCCAAATCATTCGCGAGCACCACTCGTTTTTGTTTTCGGCGCTGCGTTCTGATTGAGTCCATGCGAGCCGTCCGAATGAGTCCGTTGAGCCATGTTAGCCATGTGCATTTCTTCGCGGGAAAATCGTGAAGTCGGCGCACCGCCGTACGCAGAGCATCTTGGAGAATGTCTTCACCTGTGTAAAAAGGCGAGGCAAACGCTCCCGCATTCCTGAGCAGAGACTCTTTGTGCTCGTCATAGCATTTGGTGAGCTGGCTCAAAAGGGCTTGTTCGTCGGGATTCATAGAGATTGAAATGGATGGTAGTCTCAAGACATCCGTCACTTTGATCTCAAGTGTGACAAATTCGCAAAAAATATTATGTCACTACCCCAACAACTCATTCCAGCGCCTCTCTTTACCTTTCCGAAAAGGCAGGCTCCAAGCCAGCGCCAGTTCATTCAGGTGGCTGAGCCAGACCTGCCTGCGGGTTGGTGACGAGGTGTGCAGGCGGTGGTGTAGTTCCGCGCCATCCAAAATGTGGCGGGGCTGACGGGCATCGCGGAACTGGCCCCCACGGAAAACGATCCCGCCCACGCTGCTGCCGCCGGTGGTGTAGTGACGACTGCTGAAGACCTGCTGGCCCGAATGGCTGAGATGAAGAGTGCGTTTACCGAAGCTGAGGGTGGTGATGTATTGAGACATGAGGATGAATGGGTTCATCCTCATCACCGGCTGGACCGAGCTGGGCGTGACATGTTTTCGAAGAGATGTGTGATTCTATTGCGAAGTGATTCAATCTGGCTTCTGCGGTGGCTCTTACAACGCTTCGACACAAAAAACGGCCTTCGCTTCCGTAGGCCGCTTAGGGTTGAGGGGATGATGCGTGAGGCGAATTACTTCGGCGTTGCGGGTAGGGCGGGTGTGTCGCCGTTGCCGTTACCGTTGGCTTTCTTGCCGCGTTTTGGGTCGCGTTCGACGCGGCTGGCGCGTTCCCAGGCGTGGAGTTTTTCGGGGTTGGTGGCGTATTTGTTGCCCAGGATGGGGTCGATGATGTCCAACTCTTGGCTGATGGCGGTGAGCTGGGTGGTGATGGTGGCGGTGTCTTCGGTGCCTTCCTGGACTTCGGTGGTGTTGTGCTGGTTGATCTGGTCGATGGCGTCGCGGTCGCTGCCGCAACAGGTGGTGCAGGCCTGGAAGCCTTATGCTTCGCTAGCATTCGCATTTTTGAGAGGTTCTGGCGCACGCGGTCGGAGAGTGGCGCGTGCATAGTTTGTGAGCGACGTGTACATGGTTTGAGCGCAGCGCGCAGATGGTTTGAGGCGGCACGCATATGGTTTGAGGCAGCACGCATATGGTTTTAGAGCGACGCTCACATGGTCGGAGGGCAGCACGCACATGGTTTGAGAGCAACGCGCACATGGTCAGAGAGCGTCACGCACTTGGTTTGAAGGTGGTGCGCACTTGGTCGGAGGGTAGCGCGCACTTGGTCTGGATGGCTGATGCTGGCGCTCTGGTCAGCGTGGGTTTAGAAGGAGTGATGGACACGGTGCCGCTTCATCTCCTATTAATGTGCGCACGCTATCTCCTGCGCATGAATCGCCACAAACTCGCCACTATCATTCCCGTTGTTGCCGGGTGTCCTGCACTGAGCTGGAAAGGCTGCTCATGATCGACGCGCTCATCACTTGGTCTCTGAAGAATCGCTTCCTCGTGGTCTGCGCCACGCTGGCGGTGATTGCTTTTGGGGTCAAAGCGGTGCGCGAGACACCGGTGGATGCCATTCCTGATCTCAGCGAGAACCAAGTGATCGTCTTCGCCGACTGGATGGGGCGCAGTCCGCAAGAGGTCGAAGATCAGGTGACCTATCCGCTTTCGGTGAATCTCCAAGGCCTCGCTGGTGTGAAAACGGTGCGGGCGACGAGCATGTTCGGCTTCTCGTTGGTCACGGTGATTTTTGAGGATGAAGTCGAATCAGCAGCAGCACGCCAGCGCATCTCCGAGCGACTCAATTTACTCGATCTCCCATCTGGCGTGAAGGCGAAGCTCGGACCTGATGCCACGGGCCTCGGCTGGGTCTATCAATACTACCTCGAAGTCGATCCAAACAGCGGGCACAGCTATGATCTCGGTGAACTGCGATCCTTGCAGGATTACCACATCCGCTATCAACTCAATGCCGTGCCTGGTGTGGCTGAGGTCGGCAGTGTGGGTGGTTTTGTGCGGCAGTATCAGATCGAAGTGGACTCACAAAAGATGCGCGCCGTCGGTGTGTCGATGAACATGGTCATGATGTCTGTGGGTCAGTCGAATCTGAATGTCGGTGGCAAAACCATTGAAGAAAACGGCATGGAGTTTGTGGTGCGTGGCGTCGGATTGATCAACAACATCGCTGACCTAGAAAAGATCGTGCTCATGGAGAAGGATGGCGTGCCGATTTATCTTCGAGATGTGTCACGCGTGGAACTCGGAGGCGACTTCAGGCGCGGCACACTGGACGCCAAAGGCCAGGAGGTCGTCGGCGGCATGGTCGTGATGCGCACGGGAGAAAATGCCCGCGAGGTCATCACACGTGTGAAGGCGAAGATTGCGCAGATTGCCCCGAGTCTGCCGCCGGGAGTCACGATCAAGTCATTCTATGATCGCAGCGAACTCATCGACCGCACCATCGACACACTGAAGACGGCGCTGAGTGAGGAGATCATTCTGGTCATTCTAGCCCACATCATTTTCTTGTTTCACTTTCGCAGCATCTTGATTGTCACCCTGCCACTGCCGATAAGCATTTTGATCTCGTTCATCTTGATGCGGCAGTTTGGTTTCACGTCAAACATCATGAGTCTGTCCGGCATCGCCATTGCCATCGGTGTGTTGGTGGACGCGGCCATCGTGATCACTGAGAACGTGATTCGGAGATGCGAACAAGCCGGCGAGACGACGAACGAAGTCATTTTGGCAGCGGCTAAACAAGTCGGCCGCCCTATCGTATTCGCCATGGGCATCATCATCCTCGCCTTTGTGCCCGTGTTTGCGCTCAGCGGTCAGGAGGGCAAGCTCTTTCATCCACTCGCCTTTGCCAAGACCTTTGCCATGCTCGGAGCCACGCTCCTAGCCGTGACCATCGTGCCCGTGCTCTGCACTCTTCTCGTGCGTGGCCCATTCCATCCCGAGGAGCGGAACGTCGTCATGCGCTTCCTTTTGAAGCTCTATGATCCCGCTCTCGATTACTCACTCAGGCATGGCAAAATCGTGCTCAGCATTGCCGCTGCGATTCTCGGCTGTGCTTTAGCGCTGGTTCCGCGAATGGGCAGCGAGTTCATGCCACCATTGAACGAAGGCAGCCTCATGCTGATGCCCAGCTTTGTGCCAGCCACCTCATTGAGTGAAGTCAAACGCGCCATGGCCTGGCAGGATCAAGTGCTGGCCAGTTTCCCTGAAGTGCGCAGTGCTGTTGGTAAGTTAGGTCGTGCTGAAACGGCCACCGATCCCGCACCGACGGAGATGATCGAGACCACCATCATGCTGAAGCCCGAGAACGAATGGCGCAGCGGCATGACGAAGGACAAACTCATTGCCGAGATGATGGAGGCGCTGCGCAACGTGCCAGGAAGCGTGCCCGGCTTCCTGCAACCGATCGAAGGCCGCGTGCTCATGATCTCCACCGGCATCCGCTCACAGCTCGGCGTGAAAATTTTCGGCAATGACCTCGCTAAACTCCAACAAGCCGCGCTCGACGTGCAACGCATTGTCCAGCAAGTGCCCGGAGCCTCAGGCGTGACGCCCAGCCGCATCCTCGGCAAGCCTTACCTCAACATTGAGGTGAATCGTGACGCCATCGCCCGCTTTGGCATGAGCGCCGCCGACGTGCTGGATGTGGTCGAGGTCGGACTTGGCGGAAAAACCGTCTCCACTGCCATTGAAGGCCGCCAGCGGGTGCCGATCCAAGTCCGACTGCAACGCAGCGAGCGCGAGGACCTGACGCGATTGAAAGACGTGCTCGTGACTACGCCGAAAGGCCAAGTCATTCCCCTCGGCCAAATCGCCACCATCACGCGAGTCGAAGGACCGAACGAAATCGCCAGCGAGAACGGCCAACTCCGCGCATTTGTGCAAGCCAACGTCACGGGTCGCGATCTCGGCAGCTTTGTCGAAGAAGTAAAAGCTCGTCTCGGCAAAGACATAGTGCCGCATTTGCCCACCGGCATGACCATCGACTACAGCGGCGAATACGAAAACCAACTTCACGCCGCGAGCACGCTCAAGGTCATCGTCCCCAGTGTGCTTTTCATCATTTTCCTGCTCCTATTTCAGCTCTATCGCAGCGCAAGCGAAGCCCTACATGTCATCCTCGCTGTGCCCTTCGCGCTCAGTGGTGGCGTCTTCCTCCAATACGCCCTCGGCTGGCATTTCAGCGTCGCCGTTTGGGTCGGCTACATCGCTCTCTTCGGCACTGCGATTCAAACTGCGGTTGTCATGGTCTTGTATCTCGAAGAGGCCGTGGCCCGAGTCAAACCCACGACCACCGCCCAACTCATCACCGCCATCAAAGAAGGTGCCCGTCTCCGACTGCGACCCAAGGTCATGACCGTCGCCACCATCGTCGCCAGCCTGCTGCCCATTATGTGGAGCCACCGCACCGGCAGCGAAGTCATGCAACCCATCGCCACCCCGATCATCGGCGGCATGATCAGCAGTTTGATTCACATCCTCATTGCTCATACTTGGAAGACTGGTGAAAAGCCTGTCTTTGATGAAGCGATGAGAGAGCATATACTGCAGGACTGGAAACGCGAGCATGTGGAGGTCGCCTCGACGGCGTCCACTCTTCAACTCGCAGGGGCGGCTGTTGCCAATGCGTCGGATGCGCCAGCAACGGCAAAGGCCTTTCTCCCATTCACCAAGCTGGATCTCCGCGCGGATGGTGAGTTTCTTTATGTCGGCTCGAACGGTATGCCCGAACACAACATGATGGTGGGCATCACCAACTGGCAGCAGCAGGTGCCGACTCCACACGATTACTTTGGTGACAATGCGTGGCGCATTCCACTGCATCCTGTCGTGTCGAAAGAGCCAGCTTCCATCAAAGATCGTTTCCTCCGTGGGGCCATCGCTCTCGCGGTGAATGGCATTCCTATTTTCAATCCGCAGAACAATCGCGGCGAAGTGGCGCAAGAGATCGGTGAGCTTGATCAGTGGGGCGGTCACTGTGGTCGTGGAGATGATTATCATTATCACTCAGCGCCGCTGCATTTGCAGACGCAGGCTGGCACGGGCATGCCAATCGCCTATGCACTGGATGGCTATCCGATCCTTGGTTTGACTGAAGCAGATGGATCACCCGTGGGCAAACTCGATGAGTTCAATGGTCATGAAGTTGCTGGTGGCGGCTATCATTATCATGCCTCCAACAAGTATCCTTATGTGAATGGGGGCTTTCATGGAGAAGTCGTAGAGGGCGGTGCCAGGTCGATCCGCAGCCACGCGCTGGAGGCTTCCGTGGAGCTGGCACACCCCTGCGCGGGGCCGAGATTACCGGCTTTGAGCGATTAGCTGGCGGCAAGAGCTACATCCTGCAATACAAGGTCAACGGAGCCAAAGCCGAGATCCGGTATGGCATGGAAAGTGAAGGTGAGTGGAAGTTTCAATACATCACTTCCGACGGCAAAAAGACCGAGGAAACCTACCGAGCCGGTCAAGGAGGAGGTGGCGGTCGTGAAGGCGGTGCTGGCCCCGGTGAACCCAAGGGCAAAGGGAAAGGCAAGCGCCCCGAAGGAAACCCACCTCAAGCCAACGAAGAGCGTCGCCCACAACGCCCGCAGGCAGCGGCACAGGGCATTCTCGATGTGAATGGCGACGGCTCAGTGACCGCACAGGAGTTTGCTGACAGTGCCAAGGCCAATGCAACGAAGAGCGGGGCCTCACTTGCAGATGCGATGTCGAAAGCGAAGGAACAGTTCAATGCCTTTGATCACAATCGCGATGGCATTCTCGATACGCCTGAGCTTGAGGAACTCGCTAGCAATGCGCCTGCTCAAGGCGCTCCCAGTCAGCCGCGAGGTGACGAGCCTCCTGCACGCGAAGAAATGAGACAAGGAGGGGGCGGTGGTGGACGTGGCGGCAAGCAAGAAGCCTTTGTGGCCCTGCCGGATCAACCTCGCAGCAGCGATGGTAAGTTCATGCTCAACAGCCCCGTGGTCGAAGATCTCAAGAGCCTGCCTGTCGAGTTCACTGGTGACGGAGACGGTATCAGCCCCCCCTTGGAATGGATTGGCGCACCTGCATCCACCAAAAGCTACGCCTTGATCATGGATCACGTCGCCCCTGGCGGTGACAAGAAGTGGTATTGGACCGTTTATGATATCCCAGCGAGCACGTCAAGCCTGCCGAAGGACTCGCAGAAGATTGGCAAAATCGGCACCGGCTTTAAAGGCCAAGTTGGTTATGAGCCTCCCCATTCCAAAGGCCCTGGTGCCAAGACGTATGTGCTCACGATGTATGCGCTCTCCAGTCCGCTGGAAATCAGCGGCACTCCAGGCCGCGAAGAGCTCATCGCCACAATGAAGGACAAAGTGCTGGCGAGTTCATCGCTACGTGTCGTCCACACCAGCGGCGGCAGCACTGCTGTAGGTGGAGAAGGTAATGAGCGTCCACGGCCTCTCTCGATGAATGCTCAGGCAACAGCACAGTCCGATGCTCCACCTGCTGGTCTGCAAGGGGATCGCCCCAAAGGCCCTGGTGGCGGCGGTGAAGGAAAGGGCGGCGGCAAAGGAAAAGGCAAACCGAAGGGCCCACCCGGACTCATCAAGCCAAGCATCGACGACACGATGAAACTCAACGTCTATGCCGACAACTGGTTCATGCTTTATGTAAACGGTCGCCTCGTCGCCGTGGATCCGATTCAGTTTACGCCGCACAACGTCGTCGGTATCGATTTCCTGCCCGAGTATCCCATGACCATCGCCGTGCTCGCGAAGGACAACGCCGATCCCAAGACCGGCATGGAATACGGCACCAGCATCGGCGACGGCGGCTTTTGCCTGAAGTTCGCCGACGGCACCGTGACCAATGCGACCTGGAAGGCCAAGAACTTCTTTCACGGCCCCGTGAATGGCGCAGGGCGTTTTCACGCTTCGTGTGGGAAGCTGATAAAACAGGGTTGGGGCACTTTGTGCTAGACAGTCGGCCTCTCTGGGTCTAGGGGATGTTGGATGGACATGCTCCCTTTTAAAGCGGTTGT
>JAPLUM010000810.1 GCA_026397605.1 Verrucomicrobiota bacterium
GGTCGATTCGATGATCAAGTGGCCGTGGTGAGTGCAGGCCTTTGGAATCACCATCTAGCCACACAAGCCGCAAATCCAAACTGAGTGATACCGTCAATGTCCGCTCTTGCCTTTTTCCAACCCGATCACTATCCGAGAACAAGTCTAATGGGCGTGGAGTTGGGGAATTAGGTTTGAAGGTGTCGTAGGACTGAAAAAGGCACTTCTCAAACATCCCAAACTCTTCGTCACCATGCTCACTGAATAGCTCAGGCTAGACTCTCGGGCGTGGGTTGGAGGCCAGCGATGCGCCTGCTGTGAGGAAGGTGGTGCAGCGGGCAAAAGTAAATGACTGGAAGTTTTCCGAGATCATCGTGGGCATCGCAACGAGCACTTCTTTTATGATGCATGGCCACTGAATTTTTTACCACAGAGACACAGAGGACACAGAGGATTGAAAATTGAGATCCTTGGTTTGTATTCCTCTGTGTTCCCTGTGCCTCTGTGGTAAAAACCCTTTCACTATGAACATCACACACGACACCAGCAGTGACAACTTCCTCACCGGAGTTGTGATCGGAGAAGCTATCGAGGTTCATCGGCAACTCGGCCCAAGCCTTGATGAGGACGCCTATGAAGAAGCTCTCTCCAAACGGCTCTTCAGACGAGGTATATCCAATCAACGCCAAGTGCCGTTACCTTTGACCTACAAGGGCGTTCGCCTTGATTGCGGCTATCGGATCGACATCTTGGTCGATGGCATCCTGCCGCTGGAACTGAAAGTAGTAGCTCAGATCCTTGGCATTCATGAGGCTCAATTGATGACCTATCTCCGTGTCGGGCGCTTTCCTCTGGGGCTTCTCATCAACTTCAATACGGCGGTGCTCAAAAAGGGCGTCGTCCGAAAGACGGAAACCCGGGAATGGCAGCCACCAGCCCAGTCGCCAGAAGGCGGAGCGATATGTCAATACGACGATAACCTTTCCTCGTTGATCGTGCAGTCAGCGGTCGAAGTTCATCGAAGCATCGGCCCCGGACTGCTTCCAAGCGCTTACCTCGCATGCCTTTGTTTTGAGTTCGCACAACGAGGCTTGCCATTTGAGAAGGAGATCAAGATTCCGTTGTTTTGTGACGGCGAGCCACTCTCCTCTCATGCCGAAGTGCCTCTATTGATCGACCAACAATTGCCTGTGTTTCCGACAAGTGTGAATGCATTGACACCTGTTCACACCGCTATGGCACTATCCAGACTGCGGCAAGGCGGCTGGAAGAGCGGTCTAATTCTCAATTTCAACTCCACCACGATGACAGCGGGGATTAAACGAGTCGTGCTATGAGTCTTAACCACAGAGACACAGAGGACACAGAGGATTGAAAATTGAGATCCTTGGTTTGTATTCCTCTGTGTTCCCTGTGCCTCTGTGGTTCATCTGTCAGATTCCCCCATCCTTCCACGTTACCTCCCACCATGAGCACCTTTACCACACGCAAATCTCTTTCCCGTCGTACGCTGCTTCGTGGCGTTGGCGCTACGTTGTCGCTGCCTTTCTTGGATGCGATGGTGCCTGCTGCCACGGCTGCCGCTCGCTCGGTGCAGCCTGCAAAGCGTATCAGTTATGTTTACATCCCGATGGGCTGCGATCAGTCGCGCTGGACGCCTGTGAGCAAGGACTCGCTCGACAATCTTTCGCCGATTTTGCAGTCGCTGGAGCCAGTGAAGCAGCACTGCACCGTCATTTCGAATCTCGAACTCGAACCTGCCTATCCCGGCACTCATGCCACATCGAACGCGAGCTTCCTCAGTGCCGCCCGTGTGAAGCACACGGAGAGCAGCGACTACTACAACGGCACCACCGCTGATCAGATCGCAGCGAAGGCCATCGGTCAGCAGACACAGCTTCCATCGCTTGAACTCGCGATGGATTTGATGCAGGTCGTCGGCCAGTGTGACAACGGTTTTGCCTGCGTGTATCAGAACAATCTCTCGTGGTCCTCGCCCACCACGCCATTGCCCGCTGAAGCGCATCCGCGTCTCGTCTTTGAGCAGCTCTTTGGCGATGGCGGCAGCAAAGCCGACCGCACTGCCGCGTTGAAACGCCGCGCCAGCCTGCTCGACTTCGTCAAAGACGACATGACTCGTCTCTCGAAGCAACTCGGCCCGCAGGATCGTGATCGCGTGAATCATTACCTCGACAGCATCCGAGAGGTCGAGCGCCGGATCGAAAAAGCCGCGTTAGCTGTCGCCGAAAACGAATTGCCCGATCTTTCACGACCTACTGGGGTGCCAGCCAGCTACGCCGAGCACGCACGGCTCATGTTTGATCTGCAACTGCTCGCCATGCAGGGCGATGTCACCCGCGTCATCACTTTCCAACTCGCCCGCGAGACCAGCAATCGCAGCTACCCCGAGATCGGCATCAGCGAGCCGCATCATCCGCTCTCCCATCACGGCAACGACCCCGCGAAGATCGAGCGCTTGTCGAAGATCAACGCCTTCCACGTCAGCCTCTTTGCGGAATACCTCACCAAGCTCGCTGCCACCAAAGAAGGCGACGGCACGCTGCTCGACAACAGCCTGCTTCTTTATGGCAGCGGCATGGGCAACCCCAACGTCCACGATCACACCAACCTGCCCGTCATTGTCGCCGGTGGTGCCAGCGCCGGAGTGAAAGGCAACCGCCACCTCCGCAGTGAGAAGACCGTGCCACTGGCGAACCTGCACCTCACTCTGCTCGATAAGGCAGGCGTGAAGTTGGAGAAGTTTGGGGATAGCAGTGGAATCATCGGGGTGCTGTGAGCCATGAGTGATTCTCTGCTGGTTCTGCCCGATGTTACTTTCGACATTGCTGGTCGAGGCACGGCATTTCTCACCGGCGTTCCCGCAGACCAAGAGTGCCCTCTGAAGCCACGTGAAAAGATTTCACTTCAAACACCCTCGGGCGACAGCTTCCATGCCGTCGTTCATGCCGTTGAGTACGTTCTCACAGTCTCCGAGTAGCAATTTGGCATCGTGATTGCACAATGTGACGCCGTAGCATCGCAATTGGTTGCTGGAACGAAGGTCTCTCGCCGCCTCACGGCCGTATTAACACCCGCGCCTTGAGTTTCGGAATGATCTTTGTCATGGCCTCGAAGTGTTTGTCGAAAGTGATAACCTCTGCACCATAAGAAACGGCAACAGCAGCAATCAAAAGATCAAGCGGTGGCACGATTAACCCATTATCCAGACAAGTCTGGCCATATTGCTCTGCGGTTTGCCACATTTGGGGTGGAGTCCGGAGCATTGGCACGGCCATGAGAAGTGTGTCTGCCTTTAGACGATCGGCTTTGCGTTCACCGCGCATCACCTCAAAGCGTATGGGTTCGCATAACATGGCATTTCTGGATGCCAGATACGGTCCGATGAGTTGCTTGATTGGTTGCGGCGTTTTCGCTCGCATGAAGTCGATCCAGAGGACTGAATCCGGCAGAATCATGATGCAACGGACCAAGCTTGCTTCTTTTCTGCGCCTGTGGCTCCCACGGTGCTCCACTCGCCAGTGATGAACTTGTCCAGCACTTCTCGGCGTCGTGAAAGCTGGAGGCTGCTCGACAAGAATTTCAACACCGCAGCATCTCGGCGTTTTTCGCCAGAGATCCGCATAACGTCCTTCAGGTCTTTCGCGTTAATATCAACGGTTATCTTCATGCTCGAATTTTGCCTCATCTCAATTGCTAAGCAAGTAAGGAGATAATCGATGTCAGTTTTGGCAGCCGCGTGACGTTAAAAGCAACTCGATCATGTTTTGCCGTTTTGCCGCCATTTTTATCTTCTCCACAGCCCATCTTTTGGCTTATGACCTGCCCACAGATGCCGAGAAGCAGAACTGGCCGGCTGTTTCCTCTCAGATCAGTGCCAAAACTGATCTCAATGCCGTGCAAGCCGATGGCACCACGGCGCTGCATTGGGCTGCTTATCATGACAAAGTGGACATCGTCGCTCAACTGATCGCGGCGGGTGCGAAGGCGGATGTGGCGAATCGTTACGGCATCACGCCGCTGCTGCTTGCTTGTCAAAACGGTAACGAGAGCATTGTGCGTGCGCTCTTGAAGGCTGGAGCGGATGCAAACGTGGAGCAAAGCGGTGACGAGACGGCGCTCATGATTGCCTCGCGCACAGGCAGGCCGGGAGCCGTGCAGGCTTTGCTCGAACATGGCGCGAAAGTGGATGAAGACGACAAAGAGGACCAGACGGCGCTCATGTGGGCTGCAGCGGCTGGACATGCGGAGGTGATCGAGTTACTCATTCAAAAAGGGGCCGACTTAAAGCATCGGCTCAATTCAGGCTTCACCCCCTTGCTCTTCGCTGCCCGTGAAGGGAAGTCGGCTGCGGTAACTATGTTGCTGAAGCATGGTGCGGATGTGAAAGACGCCATCGATACGGAGGATCGAATCGGCGGACGTGACGCGCCGAATGGCACCAGTGCGGTGCTTTTGGCGATGGAGAATGGCCACTTCGAACTAGCGATGGAGATCATCAAAGCGGGTGCTGATCCCAATGACATGCGTAGCGGCTTCACCGCGCTGCATGTGCTCACCTGGGTGCGTAAGCCGCCACATGGGGATAACGAGGCTGGTCAACCGCCACCAGAGAAACATGGGAAACTCAGCAGCCTCGATTTTATCCGCGAGATCATAAAAGCAGGTGCAAATCCGAATGCCACACTCTCCAAAGGAGCCAAAGCAGCTGCGGAGAGCTCAATCAACTATAATGGAGCCACCCCATTCCTGCTTGCCTGTCGCAATGCCGATCTGTCGATGATGAAACTCCTCGTTGAACTCGGTGCCGACCCACACCAAACAAATGCGGACGGCTCAACACCGCTCATGGCCGCAGCTGGACTCGGTTGTCATGCGCCGGATGAAGAAGCCGGTACCGAAGACGAGTGCGTCGCCGCCTGCGATTATCTCCTCAGCCTCGGGGCCGACGTCAATGCAGTGGACAAGAAGCATCAAACCGCCATGCACGGCGCGGCCTATAAGAGCCTGCCGAAGGTCGCCAGACTCCTCGCGGCGAAAGGTGCCAAGATCGAGGTGTGGAATCAAAAGAATAAAAGTGGATGGACTCCGTTACTCATAGCCCAAGGCTTCCGACCTGGAAACTTCAAGCCCAGTGTGCCAACGATTGAAGCGATTTCCCAGATCATGCTCGCCGCTGGCGTCACACCGCCGTCAGCGCCAGATCGTGATTCATTGCCGAAAAAGAAGGGCTATCAGCAATAGCTCACTTTTTCTCCAGTGACATCAGTTCGATCTTCCGGAACCACACGGGTTGACCTTCCGCCTGCAAGGCAATGTGGCCATAGCTAAGCATGAGATTGCCGCCGACTTCGATCTGATCTGTCGCTGGGGCATTGTTGTTGGTCGGATCTAACTGTG
>JAPLUM010000584.1:0-9271 GCA_026397605.1 Verrucomicrobiota bacterium
GCACAAAACGATACTTGTGATCGTATGCGCCGCCGTTGAGTTCATCACAGCATTTCCGGCAGGCGGAGTAGCGGCGGAATTTGCGGACGCGGAAGGCTTTGGCTCCGCAGTGAGCGCAGGCATAGACGTAATTGCGCTTCACCTCGCGGCGCGGTAGCGGCAGGGTGTGGCGGGCGGACTCGCCTGGGATGCCTAGGTCTGAGCAGGCTAGACGCCACTCGGCACCATGCGGCTCGATCTTCCGGCGTCCGGCTCTGTGGTAGGCCACTAGGTGAGCGAGCTCATGCAAAAGGGTGCGCTGCACCTGGCCTTCAAATTCTCGCAGTCGCGGATTGAGCTCGATGATCCAGCTGGGGTAGCGTGCATAGCCTGCGGTGCTGCGCAGACGCGGATTCCACTGCACCTGGACGACTTTGGCCATGCCGGTGAGATCTAGCTGGAGTAGGCGCTGGCGGCAGATCTCTGCCAGTTCAGGGTCACTGACACTGTCCTTGGTTTTTTCACTGATGCGTGCGGGTGTCTCGGGCGTGGTGGCGCTGCGCTCAAAGACCTCGCCATCCGCAGGCTTCCAGGCAGGTGGCACCTGAAAGTCGAAGATGAGTTGGGAAATTTTCCGCGCTAGACTCATGGCTCAGTCCCGACCTGTGGCAGGCGTCTTTTTCAGCGGTGTTTGTTTGCGATCACGGATGCGGTGCTCCTGATCGCCGAGCGCATAGACCATATCCTCAGAGACGCTTTCCATGAGAAAAACGTTCGCGCCAATGACACTGCGGGCACCGATGATGGTATCTCCGCCGACGATGGTGGCCCCGGCATAAATAGTGACGTGATCTTCCAGTGTAGGATGACGTTTTTTGCCAGCTAATCCCTGGCCAGCCGCGAGTGATTTGGCCACGAGACCTACACCTTGATAAAGCTTCACATGAGCCCCGATCTGGCTGGTCTCTCCGATCACCACACCTGTGCCGTGATCGATGAAAAAATGGGTGCCTATTTCGGCTCCTGGATGGATGTCGATCCCCGTGCGACTATGGGCCCACTCGGTCATCATGCGCGGTAGCAGAGGCACGCCAGCTTTGTATAAAAGATGGGCACTACGCTGAATGGCGATAGCCTCCAGGCCTGGGTAGGCGAGGATGATCTCCTCAAAGCTGCGCGCGGCGGGATCGCCATCAAAGGCAGCCTGCACGTCCATTTGTAAAAGGGCACGCACCTCAGGTAGGCGCACCATGAAGTCACAGACCAGCTTCATGGCCTGCTCGCGATGGTTGTCGCCCTTACCGTCGATCAAACGCAGACTGCGGCGCACTTCCACGTTCAGGCGCTCTCTCATGCCAGCCACACGCTCGTGGGTGAGCAGTTCCAGATCCTGAGAGGATAATGCATCCTCCGTGAAGAAGCCTGGGAACAGGACCTGCAGCAGGTCCTCACATAGCAGAGCGATGGCGCGTTTCGATGGCAGATTACCGCTATCGACGTGATTGATCCCACCGACCTCGCAATACGAGGCCATGAGGCTTTGAACGATCTCTTCTTGGCGGCAATCCATGATGTTATAGATGTCTATTTAAAGACAGATTGCGCCTGATGCAAACGCGGAGGCTGTGAACAACTCAAACAGCATCTGCGGCTAATGAGGCATTGCCAATGATGCCGGCCTCGTTGCTGTATTTGGCAGGTAAAATCTGCAAACGCTCCCAAACAACCGTGCTCAGCATGGACTGCACCTTACGCTGCAAGGGATCAAAAATCAGATTTCCTGCCTGAGCAACACCGCCACCAATGATGAAGGCATCTGGATTCAGCAGCCAAGCGATGCTGGCCAGAGCTGTGCCCAGCCAGTCAGCGATCTCTTCCCAAATCTGCCGCGCGATGTCGTCGCCAGCTTTAGCAGCATCCGCGATCCTTTTCGGCGTGCATTCTTCCAGCGTCTTGGTCACATGCGCCTCGGCGTAGCGCTGCATGGCATGTTCAGCGATCTCCTTGTTCCCGACGTATTTTTCCAGTGCGCCCAGATTGCCATAGTGACCTGATTTACCATCCGCATCGATGCTCATCTGACCGATCTCACCTGCTGCGCAGCCGACACCACGATACATCTGACCATTCAAAATCAGCCCACCGCCGATGCCCGTCCCCATGGTCAGCGCCACGATGTTGTTGAGCCCGCGCCCTGCTCCGTAGCGGAATTCTGCATAGGCCATGGCATTCGCATCATTTTCCACCACCACAGGCAGGCCCGTCTTCTCACTGAGGATGGCTTTCAAAGGCACATGCTTCCAGCCGGGAACATTCGTCAGCACATGCACAAAGCCATGTTCAAAATCAACCAACCCAGGCACACCCACGCCGATAGCGGCGATGTCTGGATAAATCTCACGCAGCTTAGCCACACGCGCGGCCATCTCGGTGATCAGGGCTGCTGGGCCGTGGAAATCTCCCGTGGTGATCGGAGCATCGGTATGGAGGAGTTCGCCCGCACGGCAGACGCCGAGCTTGACTGAGGTGCCGCCGAAATCGATTCCGACAGTAGTGAGAGATGAATCAGACATGAGAAAGGGCGTTGAGATTGCCCACCAAACGCAGTCCATGCAAGGTCAAATCTGGATCGACCGCGATCTGCTCCTCCATCCCAGAGATAATCCAGCCTGCATCACCGCCCGTCGCCACCACATGCACCCCCTTGCCCTGCGGCAGCTCTTTGCGCAGTGCCTCTAAAATCCCCCGAATCATGCCTCGGTAACCAATGGCAGCCCCAGCCTGGATCGCGCCGATGGTGGACTGACCAATCGCCGTCTCAGGCTCAGCAAGCTCAACCTGAGGCAATAGCGCCGTGCGCTCATGCAGGTAATCGGTCATCAGTCGCAACCCGGGAGCGATCACTCCACCGATATAATTTCTATCTGCCGATAAAATATCAAAGGTCACCGCCGTGCCAAAATCGATCACAATTCCAGGTGCTCCATGCAAATGTGCCAGCGCCACCGCATTCGCAAGCCGATCTGGACCGATGCTTTTTGGGTTTGGATAGCGGATACCGATGCCCATTTTCGTATCGTGCTGAAGCTCCAGCAATCGATCTCCGAGCACCGCTCGGAAAGCTGCCACAGCGGCTGGAACCACGCTACAAAGCACTGCCGAGTGAAATTTCCACCCCACCAAAACCTCCTCTACACGGGCAGGTGTCAGCTCTCGAGTGGCGCAGTCACGGCGTTCCAAAAGACCGTCCTGGGAGGACAGTCCAAGCTTGGTTCGGCCATTGCCCACATCGATAAGAAGGTAGTCAGCGATCATCCCGCAGCCTATCGTCGGAGTAGCTGCAACGATCAAGGGTGGAAAAAGTGGTTGCGAAACCCCAGACCAACGCCACAGTGCCAACCCCTCACCCAGTTCGCCCCTCATGGGAACTGCTTGGTAAGGTCCATTCTAAATCCCTGTTACTATGAGCAACACCATCGACAAAATCGACGCCGAACAACTTAAAAAGGAAGTTACCTCCTTTAATGTAGGCGATACCATCAAAGTTCACACCCGCGTTATCGAAGGTGATAAAGAACGTATCCAGCTCTTTGCAGGCATCGTCATTGCCCGCAAAGGATGTGGCATCAACGAAGCTTTCACTGTCCGCAAGATCTCCTACGGAGAAGGCGTCGAGCGTGTTTTCCCTCTTCACAGCCCAAAAGTGGCCAAGATCGAAGTCACTAAAGCTGGTAAAGTCCGCCGTGCTCGCCTCCACTACCTCCGTGGTCGTAAAGGTAAGCAAGCTATCTCCGTCAAGGAAATGGGCTGGACCGAATCTTAATTCTTCACTGATACCGTTTTCCAAAAACCCCGATGTTCAGTCATCGGGGTTTTTTGTTTTACCGCTAGCCTTATCTATTCATAAAAGTCGTAGCGAGACGCCGCGAAAGCCAGCAGTGGCAAGGCTGGGCGCAGTTTTGAAAGGCTGAGTGCATTGGTAAATGCTCGATGCCTTTCAAAACAAGCCCAACGCTGCCAATGTGGGCTTGCAGCAAGTCGCAGTAGAGTTTCGTGAATAGATCAGGCTAGAATAGGCCTCAAGCCTTCCTCTCGTAGTATCGGAATTCCAGGTCTGGCGTCTTTTCGATCACCTCTTTCAGCGTAAACAAGTCTTCAAAAGCGGGTAAATAAGTATCTCCTTCGAATGCCTGCTCCACCCAGGTGAGATAGAGACCGTCACACTTCGGCAGCAGATCCCCATAGACCTGCGCACCGCCGATCACAAAAACCGTTTTATCATCTGCACAAATCTGGTTCACCTCCGAGACATCCCGAATCACCGTGATCCCCTCACGCGGCTCCATGGTGCGACTCAGCACGATATTCTGCCGACCTGGCAATGGCCGACCAATCGACTCAAACGTCGTCCGTCCCATCAAAATGGGATGGCCTAGCGTCGTCCGCTTAAAGAACTTCAAGTCCTCTGGGAAATGCCAAGGCAGCGTCCCATCACGGCCAATCACACGATTAGAAGACATAGCGACGATGGCGATAAGGCGGGGCATAATCACTACTAGGCACACAAAAGCCTGATGCAAGACTCAGCTCATGAAGTGAGAAAGGAATCGTGCGATCATTTATTGCAATTCAATTGCCTTTGGATCTTGACTGAATGCAAATAGTTTGCCTTATAGGGAGCCTATGATCTTTCCATTCTTGTCCATTAAGCGATCCACCTTTGTCGTCGCGATACTAGCCACCGTCATCGCAGGTGAGAGCTATGCTCAGACCTCGGCCCAGTTTAATGCTCAACGCCAGCAGCGGTATGCTTACTCCACCTTTAGCGCCATGTCGTCTCCGGTGGTTCTACCGATGAATGGGAAAGTGGACTCCGCAGACTGGATCACCGGGTTAGACGTCAGCCTCTCGGATAAAATCTTCCCACATGTTCATGTTGATACGGTTTTTGGTGCCAGCACGAATGATCAGGAAGAGTTGGCGGCTGGACATCATGACCCGATTCGTGATGAGGGAGTGACCTTTCAAAACATAGAATTCTCGCTGTCTGGACGTCTGGACGATCACAATGAGTTTTTTGTCACCTATGCCGGCGCAGTCGGTTCTGACGATCATTTCGAGCCCATTTTTGAAGAGGCGTTTTGGAAATTCAAAAACATACCCGGAGGCTTTGAGCTTCGTCTTGGTCGCGTTTATAACCGATTTGGCATTCAGAATACCTATCATCCACACGGCTTTGATTGGGTGGATCAGTATCTGGTGAGCACACGTATGCTGGGTGACGATTCCCTGACCACGCTAGGTGCGGAACTGACCTGGGTCGCCCCACTGCCATGGCTGTCACAATTTGACTTTTCTCTGGGTGAAGGCCCTTCCCATGACGGGCATGCACATCATGAGGACGAGGAAGAATCCCGCTATGCGGCTGATGAGAGCTACTTCTCCTCTGATTCCATCACTTATGTCATGAACTGGACGAACGTCATTCATTACAACGACTTCCATCAATTCCGCGCAGGCCTCTCAGGTGCCTGGGGCGACAATCAAAGCGGTTACAATACCACTATTTATGGAGCCCACTTTGAGTATCAATGGCGTGAAAATGGCTTTGATCCAGGCGGCAGATACTTCCGTATTCGCTCAGAAGCCATGACGAACCGCTACCGCGTCGAAGACGAGATCGATGAAACCCGCCCCCTTGAGACACAGCAGGATTTTGGCTGCTACCTGAGCCTGCTCTACGGCCTGCCAAACAACCTGGAGGTCGGCCTGCGTGGTGAGTTTGTTTCAGGCAATAGCGATACCAACCAAGGCGCACGCTTCCGCGTCAGCCCAGGCCTAACTTGGTACGCCAATCAGGCCCGGACTCTGCGCACGAGATTGCAATACAACTACGACAACTCGAACGCCCGTGGCACAGATCATGCAGTATGGCTTCAGCTCAGCCTAGCCTGGGGTGGTCCTGAAGTCCGCTAGTTGCGATGGTGCAGTTTCCGTTCCTTGTTGAATCATGAAGACTCTTCTTTCTCTCAGCCTGATCTTACTTGCTCTGACCTCCGAAGCAGCCGTGAAGGTAGCCACCCTACACCCCATCCTTGCAGATGTGGTGAGGCAGGTCGGCGCGGATAAAGTAGAGGTCATTGAGGTGCTGAAAGCTGGCGCTGATGTGCATCACTTTGATCCGACCGCCAAAGACATCGCGGCCATGCGTGGCTCCGCTTTGCTTCTGGCCATGGGTAAGCATCTAGAGCCTTATTTAGGAAAAGTGCGCGACAGCGTCGGAGCCAGCATGAAAGTGGTTGAGGTCGGCAGAACGATCCCCTCTTTACTATTAGATCCAAAGCAGGAAATCTTCATTTGCTGCCCTGCTCATGCACAAAGCAGCATCGATCCACACTGGTGGCACAGCGCAGAGAATATGAAGCGTGCCACACGTGTCATTTTAGATGAGCTTGTCACCCTGGATCCCGCCAATGAGGCCGCCTACAAACAAGGTGCCAAGGCAGCTTCCGCGCGCTTTGACAGCTTAAAAAAATGGGCTCAACAAGAGATCAGTGCTATTCCCCGTGGCGACAGAAAACTCGTCACCGCACACGCGGCCTTTGGTTACTTTTGCAAAGAATACGGCTTCAGAACACTGCCCATGCTTGGCATTGGCCGTAGCGACGACATCTCCGCGCAATACATCGCTCAGACCATCGCTGCCATTCGAAGCAATAAAATCAAAGCTGTGTTCCCTGAAGACCAAGCCAACCCCAAAGTGCTGATCGAGATCGTCCGCGCCACTGGCGTCAGAACGGGCCGACCACTCATCGCTGACGGCACAGCCAGAGAAGCCCACACGTTTGAAACCATGCTCAGCCACAATGTACGGGCCATCGTTGCGGCTTTGCAGAACTAGTTCTTACTGAAACACACGTTTCAGCACGGCTTTTTCTTCGGGCGTCAGAGATTCACGCCAGACTTGCTGGCCGCCTTGGCCCTGATTTTGAGTACCTTGGGTGGTTTGTGGACCGCCATAGGTTTTATCCACGTCATGCTTGCCGTTTTGTAGATTTAAAAGCGTGCCCAGCTGAGCTTTTGACATGTCTTCATTCACCACGGCTTCAGTCTTATTGGTGCCAAAGCGGTTCTCTTCATCTGACAGTGTCAGCGGCGCTGTGCCAGGACCGCGTGTGATGCCGCCTTTGCCAGGGCCTTCACCCTCGCCCTGTCCTTGGCCGGCACCACCTTCTGCCAGAAGATCATCTTCGCCCTCGCCGTCGCCCAAGAAACCTTTGCCTGGGGCCATCTCTGCCATGCTGCCGCTTTTTTCCTTTAAAGAATCACGCAGCTGGTTCAGCTGATCCTGAGAGAGTGATTTGAGGTTTTTGGGATCAATTTGAGAGAGCTCCTTCAGCAACTTGGGGTCCAGCTTCATGCTGCCATTCTTCATACCTTCCAGAGCCTCACTGTATTCCTTGAGCATCTGCTCCTTGGCCTGATCGGAAAGCTTGCTGGCGTAATTTTGCAGGGCATTCAGACTGCGCTCGGCATCAGCCATGTCGCGGGCCATGTTGCCAATCTCACGCTGGAGCTGCTCTTTGAGAGTATCACTGGCATTGAGGCTTTCATGGCTGAACCACTTCTCCTGTTCTTGGTCACGCAGGGCATCAATCTTTGCGGCTTGCTCCTCTTTTTCTTCCGGTGTGATGATCTTTTCTTCCTCCAGCTTTTCCAGCCAATCGTCCATCTGCTGCCAGGCCTGAGGCTCCACGGTCGGCAACACCGCCGCTGCATCAGGGGTAACTGGCAGGAAAAAAGCGGCCAGCAAACAACCAGCACAAAGCGCAAAGGGAGCACTCACACGCGGCCAATGCCACTTCAGTCCGTCATCCAGAAGCCTTGGAATCTCAGGCCAGACTCCACGGCCCAGCTTGGCCACAGAGAGGGCATTGTGCAGATGCAGCTGGGACTCCAGCCTGACCATGGCCTCGGCAGAGGAGATGAAACATCGTCGAGCCAAGAAATAACTGACCAAAACGATGACTAATGCAAGCCCAGCCAGCCATGGCCACATCTGATTCAGCTGCATCACAGCGCCATTGGATCGCTGCCAGACAATCACTGCAAAGGCAGCAGCACCGGCACCGACAAAGAGTGGCGTCAACTTCTCCATGAGCCAGCCAGCATTGACCTTCCGAGCTGTCTGGCCCACTAGGCGATGCCAGCTTGCGGAGAGTTTGGCCTGATCGTTCATGCTGACAAGTCTATCGTCGTAATGCCACTCGCCAAGCACAAGTATTCGATCACTTAGCCTCCTGCAGCTTTTGTTTCTCTGCCAACTTCTGGCGAAACTTAGCCACCTTCGGACCTACAACGACTCGGCAGTAACCAGCGGTCGGGTTATTGGCAAAGTACTCCTGATGATATTCCTCAGCTGAGTAGAATTTTTTTAACGGCACAATCTCTGTGACGATCTTTCCCGTCTGCTCCTTCTGCGCCTCAGCCAGGGAGGCCTCGGCAATTTTCTTCTGCTCCTCATTCAGATACATGATGGTGCTGCGATACTGTGTGCCGATGTCGTTCCCCTGCTGATTCAGCGTGGTCGGATCATGGGCCAGCCAGAAGAGATCGATGATATCTTTGAAACCGATAATGGCCGGATCAAACTCGATCTGCACCACCTCTGCGTGGCCGGTGTCCCCCTCGCAGACTTGCTTGTAGGTCGGATTATCCACGGCGCCACCAGCATAGCCACTGATGGCCTTTTTTACGCCTTTGAGCATTTTATACTGAGCCTCCACACACCAGAAACAGCCACCGCCAATGATGGCCGTTTCCGTTTTAGCCGCAGGGGCAGGTTCAGCAGCAGAAAGAGGAGTGATGATGGCAGACATGGCAGCAAAGAGGGTTAACAGGTTTTTCATGGTCGCGGGTAGGGGGATGGTTGAGATTTGGGGCGACTACTCATGCGTTACGATGGCAGTCAAACTTTCAGATGAAACAGAGTTCGTCTATGGGAACGTATTCGGAAGCGGATATTCCATGATTGGCAAAAAAAAGAGCCAGCGAAATCATATCATTTCCCATGGGGCTCAAAGCAGACGCGATCACATTCCGCCTTTTTTCGGTCACTCCGGCACAGCCAGTGCCAGCGCCGGATCTCCGTGATGAAGGACTGCGGCGGACCGCTTAAAATCCTGAAACTGCCCAGCAACTCCGCCCCATCATGCACTTTCAGCGAGCGCGCCGCCACCGAGCCACTCAGGGTGCCTCCAGGCATCAGCGTCACGGGTCCCTCACAAAGAAA
>JAPLUM010000584.1:9278-14723 GCA_026397605.1 Verrucomicrobiota bacterium
GTCACCAAAGGCATCCCCTGAAATGACAATCTCACGCGCCTTTACCTCATGCAGGAAAGTAGCCTCTGTCCGTGCTGCCACCTCCACCCGCTGAGCATGCACCGGCTCTGCAATAAGGCAGCTCTCTTCAAACACCCGGCAATCTGGCACATCCGAATGCGCCACCGACTCCACACGACTCAGCTTTTGCAGGCAAACGGGGCAAGTAGGCGCGGAACAGTCGCCTGCTGTGGCGATGGTGAAAAAGAAATCGCTGCGCTCTGCCGGCAGACTTTGTAAAACCCCATAGAGTCCAGAGGCGTCCACTGTCTCGATTCGATGCTCCCGCGCAGCCAGAAGAGCCGCAGGCGTGAATCCTCCCGGAGAAACCAGGATCCCCCGTGCCTTATTGGCCGTCAGAATTTCACGGGCAAAATGCATCACACTCGTCGGTGTCGCCCCCCATTCATTCCAGCCAGCAATTTTGACCAAAGCCCGCTGGGGATGCGCCGTCATCGGCCGCTCGATCATCGCAAAGACCACCGACCCATCTTCCAGCACCATAGACCGAGCGAGCTCACAGCCGCTATGGGAAGCAATCGCCCGCACCAACTCAGCGATTCGTAACCAGTCAAGACTCACGATCAAATCCTGGCTCCAGTGATCCCCCGCAGCCGTGATCAGCTCTCCCTGCTGGGAAAAACCAGCCTCGGCAAGAGTGACAAAAGGATCAAGCATGGGAGATGGATTGAGCTTACAGGAGCTTTGCTCCACACATACAGTATTTCATGGAGAATCTTGTCTTTGCTAAAAACCGGAGCAAAAGGCAAGATCTAAGCGCACAAGAACGTGTTTTACCTCTTGCTAGGCCCCCGTCTGGTGGTTAACCGTTGCACCGCAAAGCTATGCCCGACTTTTTGATTTCCATGCCACGCTTCTATTTCCTGCTCAACGCCCTGCTCGGCCTCAGCCAAATGTCCGCTCATGCCGAGACCAATGGCATCGCCGCAGTCGTCAACGGCAACGTGGTCACCAAGTCAGAAGTGCGTGACGCCGTCAATGCTCAGGAGCAGATCCTACGCTTCCAGCTTCAAAGCAATCCAGACACCCTCCAGCGCGAACTCGCCAACCTGCGCGCCACCGCCCTAGACAGCCTCATCGACCGTGAGCTCGTGTTGGCTGAGTTCAAGCGTCTCGGAGCCCAGATCAAAGCCCAATGGGTGGACGACGACATCAACGGCATCATCCGCGACAGCTTCAAAGGCGACCGCGATGCCTTCGTCAAAGAAATCGCCAGCAGTGGCATGACCCTGAAAAAATTCCGTGCCCTGCGTGAAAAAATGATGATCGTGCAAGCCATGCGTGGCAAACACGCCGCTCAACAAGCCCCCGCCACGCCAAAGGAGGTCGAAGCCTTCTACAACAAGAACATCGACCAATGGCGTGAAGGCGGCATGATCAAAATCAGCACCATCACCGTCCCAAGGTTCAGCGGAGAGGCCAGCGCCACGCCCGAGACCCAGCGGAAGATGGCCAATGAGATCCGCAGCAAGCTGCTTAAAGGAGCAGACTTTGCCACCACCGCCAAGACCTACTCCCTAGACAGCCACGCCGAAGACGGCGGAGCCTGGGACTGGATGGCCAAAGATCAGATGAAACCCTCCATCGCCAGCGTCGCCTTCCTTTTGAAAACTGGCGGCATCAGCGAAGTCATCGACGACGAAGCCGCCTACATCATCATCGCCTGTGACGCCATCAAGCACGGCACCGCCAAGCCCCTCAAAGAAGTCCGTCCTGAAATCGAGCGCGCCATCCAGTCTGAAAAATCCAAAGGCGTCATCGACAAATGGATGGAAGGCCTACGCAAGCGCTCCGTGATCAAGAAGTTCGGGTATAATTAATAAGGCTCGGTCATCGCCGCGTGGATCTTTGCGGAGCAGTTTCCCAGGATGAAATTGTGGTCCTGTCCTTCTTCCTCATGCAACGTTACCGCAACGGGATGCGCTGCCGCTAGCTCGCGACTCATCGAGACTGGGATCACCCCATCCGCCGAGCCGTGAAAGATCGTCACCCGCGCACCCAGCTTCACCACAGCTGCCAGAGATTTCCGGTTATCGAAGCGGTGTAAATTGAGATAACACAGTGGCCAGCCCAGCACCCGCCGCCCCATCTCCGTCATCGTCGTGAACGGAGCCACCAACACCACCCGCTTCACGCCCAGATCCTCCGCCGCCATAAGCCGTCGGCACATAATGCGCCACCTGCCGCCCCTGCCCCGTCTCATAAGCCAGCACCACACCCCCATGCTTCTCCAGCGTCCGCCGATTCCCCTCATGATAAGGCTGCGGATAATAAATGATCTTCGACTGACACCCCAGCAACAACAGCACCGGAATCAGCATCAGCCAAAAAAGAGTCATAGAAAGAAATCGCACAATTCGAATCACCCCCAAAGCCTACCTCAAACCCCACAACCGACACAAGCCATCATTCCAATAAGAGTTTGGATCCTATGAATTGAGGTGTCGGTTTTCCATTTTGCAGCTGAAGTCAGCACCTTTGACAGGTCCGTTCTTTCCAAACCTCATCGGCCAGCGTAGGTCCATTTTATCCCATGCCACGCCCAAAGTCATCCAAGCCTCAAGCTCCTCAGTGGGAGCTAGAGGGCTTGCAGGCGCTGCATCCGAGGCTGCAAAAGTGGACCAAAAAGGCTTTTGGAACGCTGACGGAGGCGCAGGGGCTGACGCTTCCGCATATCCTGGCAGGAAGGTCGGTACTGCTGTCTTCACCGACGGGGAGCGGTAAAACGCTGGCGGGGTTTTTGGGCGTGCTGGATCATTTGGTCAAGGCGCATGAGGCGGGGATGCTGAGTGATCGTATCCAGTGCGTGTATGTTTCACCGTTGCGGGCGCTGACTTATGACATCGAAAAAAATCTGCTTCCTGCTCTGAAGGGGCTGGGGATGGAGGAGGTGATCCGCATCGCTGTGCGCACGGGGGATACGACAGCGGCGGAGCGTGCGAAACTGAAGCGCAAACCTCCGCACATTCTGTTGACGACGCCGGAGAGCTTGGCCATTCTTTTACCCCAGGCAGGCTGGTCAGAGGCGCTGAGCGAGGTGCGGTTTGTCATCGTGGATGAACTGCATGCGCTGGCAGAAAACAAACGTGGGGCCCATTTGATGCTCAGTCTAGAGCGACTGGAAAGACGCGTCGCTACTGGACTAATACGCATTGGTTTGTCAGCCACTGCGGCACCGCTGCCACTACTGGCAGAGTTTCTCGCCGGACAGGGACGGAGCTGTGAGACCGTGGAGGCGAAGATGGAGAGACGTCGGCGTGTAGAGGTGCTCTCGCCCCTGCGGCGTGATCCCTATCCGCCGGCTGGATACACGGCCGGAAGAGTGATGCAGGACATCGCTCAGATCGTGGAAAAAAGGCGCAGCGTGATCATTTTTTGCAACACACGCAGCAGCACGGAAAGCATCGCACTACGTTTAAAACAGGCACTGCCAAAACTGGCGGGTAAGATCGAAGCGCATCATGCCTCTCTGGATCGAGATCTGCGATTGGACGTGGAGGATCGGCTCAAAAATGGCAAACTGCGGGCGGTGGTGTGCAGTACGAGCTTGGAGTTAGGCGTCGATATTGGCAGCGTGGACTGCGTGGTCATGATCTCGACGCCTAAAGGCATCAACCGTGCGCTGCAAAGGATCGGTCGCAGTGGACACAGCATCCATGCGGAGAGTCATGGCATTTTGGTGGCTACGAATGTGAATGATCTGATGGAGTGCTTGGTCTGTGCCGAGATGACGCGTGCGGTGCAGCTCGATGCTGTGCGACTGCTGGAAAAACCGCTGGATGTGTTAGCGCAGCATCTCGTCGGCATGGCGATGGAGGGCGGCTACACACGCGAGCTTGCACTTGCGACGACTCGCTCTGCCTATGCTTTCCGCGAAGTGACAGAGGTGGAGTTTGACCGCCTGATCAGCTATCTGGAAGGTGGTGGCAGGTCCTTGGAAAAACAGTATCGGGAGAACTTTGGCAAGATCGTCTGGGTGGACGAGTGCCTAGCTGTGCCGAACAAAAAGGTGGAGCGCGATTATTTAGCCAATGTCGGTGTGATCCATACGGAAGGCATGGTCAGTGTGATTTTGAAAAAGCGCCGACTTGGGCAGATCGAAGAGAGCTTTTTAAAGCGGCTGAAACTCGGTGGCATATTTGTTTTAGCTGGTCGCATTGTGAAGCTGATCGAGACAGGCGTAGCTGAGGTGAAGGTGGAAGATGCCACGGGTAAGCTACCCACGGTGCCTGCATGGAACGCGAGTAAGATGCCCTTAGCCTCAGGCCTTGCCAGGGAAGTGGCACGCCTGAGGACAGAACTCAGCCGGCAACTCAAAGAGGACGAACCTGAGGCCGTGCAGGACTGGCTGGTGGAGCGTTATGTGATCTCCCAAACCAATGCGGAAGCGATTCTCAAACATTGTCAAAACCAGCGGCGTGTTTCTCACATTCCGACAGAAGACAGCTTTCTCATCGAACGCTTTGTCGATGATCGAGAAGGCAGCAATACGGAACTGGTTCATTTCTTTTTTCATAGCCTGATCGGTCGCAGTGCCAATGATGCCCTGAGCCGGATCATTGCGCATCGGATCAAGGAGGCTGTGGGCGGCAATGCCATGGTGACGATCGACGACTACGGCTTCCTGCTGACGCTGCGCAGCTTTCAGGATCTGGAGCTGGCGGCGTGGAAGGAGATCTTTCAAGCCGGCGACCCCGAGGCTGACATGCACGCCGCGCTGGAGCATAGCGAGCTCGTGAAATGGAATTTTCGTGGCGTAGCCCAAACAGGACTCATGGTGCCGAGAAACCGCCCTGGACATGAGCGCAAGATCAAAGACCTGAGGTGGAGCAGCGAGATTCTTTTTCGCGTGCTCAGTGAGCATGAGCCAGATCACCCCATGCTGGTGCAGTCCTATCGTGAATCGACCCACGCCTTTTTAGACCTGCCGCGTGCCATGGAGTTTTTGCAGCGGACACCGACCTTGGATTGGCAGCTGGTGCAGGTGCCCGTCGTCACACCCTTTTCCTTTGGCATCTTTGCCAGCAAGATCAAAGAAGGCATGATGCTGGAAGATCCCGAAGAAGCCATCGAACGCCTTTGGCGCGAGTTTGAAAGGAAGACGAGCTCTGCAGATTCACTGCAAGTCAGGCCCACGGTCTGACGTTGATCGACAAGTCATGCGTTTCTTCTATTGCCTTATCGCCACCGTCACTTTCACCGGCACGCTTTCTTTTGCCGACTGGCCACAGTGGCGTGGACCGAATCGTGACGGCGTCTCCACAGACACGACACCCCTCGCGGAGAGCTTTCCTGAAGCGGGACTCAAGAAGGTCTGGGAGAGTGACTTTATCCCCAGTGATCACTACGGCGGCCATGGCAGCCCCGTCGTCGCTGGTGAGCAGG
>JAPLUM010000815.1 GCA_026397605.1 Verrucomicrobiota bacterium
ACTTCGACCTCCGCGCGCACCCACTCTTCTGCGGGAAAGGTCGGAGCACTGGATTTGACGATGTGCTTTGTCACCAGCAGGCCTCCCATCTCCACATGTGTCCCTGGTGTGCATAGATTCCCTGTCGGGCGAAGTCCCTTGCCCTCATCAGCCAGAAATTGCATCTCTAAGCTCGCAGGGAAGCCTTGATCAAATCTCATGCTTTGCGGCGGTTGCGCATGCAGCATCAAACCGCTGTTCAGGTTCACATAATTCGGCGCATCGGTCATCATGGTGCCAGTAAAACGATATTCCATCCGCAGGATGTAATGTGAGTAAGCTAGGTTGGTAAACAGATGACCATACTGCTCGTTAAACTTGTCGTAGCCATCGTAGCTCACCTTCAGGATGCCGTCTTCGACTCGAAACGTATCTGCAAAATTCTCGCCTAGCGGACGCTTGGCAATTTTGATCGTCCATCCGCTCAAATCTTTCCCATTAAAAAGTGGGACCCATTTGGACTCCTCAGCTACTAAAGCGGTTGCCGAAAAAAGCAGAAAAAGAGCATGGTAGAGATGGGACATGGATTCATTCTTATCGATAAGTGGATGGATTCCAAGATCGAAAGTTTCTCAAGCAGATTCAAGCCAGCACTATTTTCTTTGATTTCATGAAACGCCGACATCGCTAAAGTATCTAAATCCATGGACCCACACCTAACGAATCTTCCACGTCGCGCATCACTGCCTCTCGATGTCGCTGCGTTCTTGCGGGGGCGATTGTGCGCTGGTGCTTGGGGGAAATTTTTGCCAGGGGAATTAGAGCTGGTGCGGGAGCTGCAAGTGGGGCGAAATACGATTCGGGCGGCGTTGCTGATCCTTGAGAAGGAAGGACTACTGCGCACAACGTCTGGCCGACGGCGTGAGGTCGTGATGGATGTGCCAAAGAGGCGGGCAAAGCTACAGCCTCAAAAAATGGCGGTGCTCTTATTGCCTGCGCCGTGGCAGACCCTCGCTCCATCTACGCTGTTGTGGCTGGATGCTCTACGGTCGCGCTTGCTGGGTTCTGGCTGGCAGTTGCAGATGATCGTGGATGCCGCGGCCTTTCGCCGTACTCCGGCGGCGGCTCTGGAGTCTTTGGCGGCGAGGCATCCATCGGCGGTGTGGATCTTGCTGCGGTCCACGGCAGTGATGCAACGTTGGTTTGAAAAACGGCAATTAAGCACAGTGGTGGCAGGATCGTGTCACGCCGGTGTGCGTCTGCTGCAAGTGGACACAGACTTTCGTGCTACCTCACGTCATGCCGCCGCGCGTCTTGTCGGGCTGGGACATCGCCATTTGGCCGTTTTGGCTCCGGCGGTCTCGTTCGCAGGTGATGACGAAAGTCTAGTTGGGTTTCGGGAAGGTGCAGGGGATGCTTCTTGGCAGATTCAGCGCTGCCATGATTCCAAAGCGAGTGTGATCAAAGTCCTGCGGACTCTTTTGAGTGGCTCCCAACGCCCCACGGCCCTTTTTGTTCTTCAGGCGGGTCATGCCGCGACAGCACTGACGTACCTCTCGCAGCAAGGGGTGGCTGTGCCAGCGCAGATGTCGCTGCTTTCACGTGATCATGAGCCTTTCTTCTCCCACCTCGTGCCTGAACCTGCACGCTATGAGCGCGAGCCTGATGTGTTTGCCAAAAAGCTAGCCCATCTGATCACCGCACTGGGTGATGGCCTGCCACCCAAAAAGACGCAACACCTGCTGATGCCGACCTTTGTTCGTGGCGAGACACTGGCGAGGCGTTGATGTTAACCCGAATATTCATGCTGCTACCTGTTCCCACAAAGAACAGCGAGTTTGCAGGCAGGATTCGGAAGATTTTGGCGTTAAAGTCATTGAACGCATGACAACCCAACGCATCACAGGCCTCGTCGCCGCTACCCACACGCCGTTTCACGCAGACGGATCACTGAATCTCGCCATCGTCGAAAAACAGGCCGCACATTTGCAGGTTACGGGTGTGAGTCACGCTTTCATCGGCGGCACCACGGGGGAGAGTAGCTCACTCACGCTGGAAGAACGCCGCGCACTGGCCGTGCGCTGGTTTGAGGTCACTCGCGGAGCCGAGTTGAAGGTCATCGTGCATGTGGGGTCGAACTGCCTCGCCGATTCGCGCAATCTCGCCGCACAAGCGCAGGAACTCGGTGCCGTGGCTGTGAGTGCGCTAGCTCCGTCGTATTTCAAGCCGGGCAATGTCGCCACCTTAGTCGAGAGTATGGCGCAGATCGCTTCCGCCGCGCCAGAGTTGCCGTTCTATTACTATGAAATCCCGACCATGACTGGCCTGACGCTTTCGCCTTCCGAGTTTCTGGCACAAGCAGCGGATCGCATCCCGAACCTGGCGGGCATCAAGTTTACCAGCAGCAATCTCATGGAGTATCAACTCTGCCGCGCCTCGCATGACGGACGCTTCGACATCCCATTTGGTTTTGATGAAATGATGCTAGGAGCACTCGCACTCGGAGCCATGGGTGCCGTGGGAAGCTCGTTCAACTTCGCCGCGCCGATTTACAATCGTCTCATCGCTGCGTTTCAGAGTGGCGACCTCATCGCTGCACGCGAGCAGCAGATGCGCTCTGTCCGCACCATCCAAAAGCTCGCCGCCCGCGGTTACATGGGTGCGGCAAAAGCGACAATGAAGATGCTCGGCGTCGATGTGGGGCCAGCGCGTTTGCCTTGTGGGAACCTGGATGAGGCCCAAACTCAAGCTCTGCGCGCCGAACTGGATCAGATGGGATTCTTTGAGTGGATCCGCTAATCTCATGCCGCGTCATCACAATGAAATCTTTGCTCATTGCTTTCCTGGTTGCTACCTCTCTTGCCGCGCAGGAACCGGAGTTCTTCGATTGCTTCATTGGTGGTAAGGATGGTTATCCCGCTTATCGTATTCCATCGATTGTTGTGTCGAAGAAGGGCAGTGTGCTCGCCTTTGCTGAAGCGCGCAAAACTCTCGCAGACCAAGCGCAGAATGACATCGTTACCAAACGCAGCACGGATGGTGGGGCGACTTGGGGCGCATTGAAACTCATCCACGATGACGGAGAGAACTCGTTGAATAATCCCACGGCCGTTGTTGAGCAGCAAAGCGGGCGCGTCTTTCTGATGTATCAGCGCATCCCAGCGCATCTGAAAGAGGCCAGCAAAAACACCGACACGGGATTCGCCGGCGAGAACGTGTATCGGAACTTTCTCGTCTGGTCGGATGATGATGGAGTGACGTGGAGCACACCGCTGGATGTTACCACGACAACGAAACGCCCTGACCGTGCGACCACGATCTGCAGCGGTCCCGGCATTGGAATTCAACTCACACGTGGCCCGCATAAAGGCAGGCTCGTCATTCCCTTCAACGAAGGCCCCTTCTGGCTTTGGCAGAACTTCTCCGTATTCAGTGATGACGCTGGGCAGAGCTGGAAGACCGGCGTGGATGTGCCTGGCGCGATGGTGCCGGATGCGAAAATGGGCCAGCGCAGCCAGATCAATGAAGTTCAGATGGTAGAGCTAAGCGATGGTAGCGTAAGGTTAGATAGTCGTCAGTTTGGGGGCGCAAAGACGCGCAAGACGGCTGTTAGTCGAGATGGCGGTCTCACCTGGTCAGGTATCACCGACATCGCTGACATCCGTGATCCCAGCTGCATGGCTGGAGTATTGCGCTACTCATTTGATGATGGCAGCGGTATGGGAAAGATCATCCACACAGGTCCCGACAGCGCCAAGCGTGACCACGGTGCGGTTTATCTCAGTCTCGATGATGGTGCCACCTTTCCGATCAAGCGCGGGCTTTACGCTGGCAGCTTTGCTTACAGCGTGCCCACACGACTCGCAGATGGTCGTGTCGGTGTTTTTTTTGAAGCAGATAATTATAAGCGCCTCGTCTTTGCCCGTTTCCCTATGTCCTGGCTTGAGCGTGAGTAAGCCACTGTAGCTGAGTATATCGCCTAAACACGATGAATCACCTTTCTGCCATCTATCGTGACACGCTGCTGGAAAATGTGATCCCATTCTGGTTAAAGCACGGCATCGACCGCGAGCATGGTGGAATCATGACCTGTCTAGATCGAGATGGTAGCATCATCGATACTGACAAAAGCGTCTGGTTTCAGGGTCGAGCTGGCTGGATGTTTGCCACGCTTTATAACACGGTCGAAAAGCGTAGTGAGTGGCTTGATGCAGCATGCTCGTGTGTCGATTTTTCCCGACGTCACTGCACATCCCCAGACGGGAAAATGTATTTCACCGTCACTCGGGAAGGCACTCCACTTCGGATGCGGCGTTATGTTTTTAGCGAGGCCTTCGCCGCGATTTCTTATGCAGCCTTTGCCAAAGCTGATGACGACTCACGCGCTGCTGAGGATGCCGTGAAATGCTTCCAAACGTATCTGCGTCACAGTTTCGAGCCAGGCGTGATGCCGGCCAAATCTGAACCAACGCGGCCAATGAAGGGTATTGGTTCACTCATGATCGGCATCGTGACGGCACAGGAATTGCGTGAAAACATCGGTGATATTGTCGTCAGTGGTCGTCACTGTACGGAGTGGATCGACCGCTTCATTGCAGAGATCGAGCGTGATTTCTACAAGCCTGATCTCTCTGTTCTCATGGAGTCTGTTTCTCATGAAGGTAGCATCCTGGATCATTCCGACGGGCGAACGCTGAACCCTGGTCATGCGATCGAATGTGCCTGGTTCATCATGCATGAAGGTCGTCACCGAAAAGATTCACGGCTCATTGAGCTGGGCACGAACATTCTCGATTGCATGTGGCAGCGCGGCTGGGATGCGGAGCATGGTGGCCTGCTTTACTTCACGGATGTGTTTGGAAAGCCCGTTCAGGAATACTGGCATGATATGAAATTCTGGTGGCCCCACTGTGAGGCCATTATTGCCACAGTGCTCGCCTGGAAACTCACCGGCCATGCACGTTACAAAGAGATGCATCGTCAAGTGCATGACTGGAGCTTCAAGCACTTCGCTGATCCTGAAAACGGCGAGTGGTTTGGTTACTTGAACCGTGACGGCAGCCTTTCATCCAAGGCTAAAGGCACTTTTTATAAGGGGCCCTTTCATCTGCCGCGGATGCTCTGGTATGCATGGCGCGAGCTGGACTACACGATCAAACTCTGACCTCAGCCGCATCTCCTGTGGCAGCGGCAGCGCATTCGTCGGGCCGATGGACTCGATCTCGAATTGAATGCCCGCCTGTGACCAAACCCTGTTCACCATGCTCATGATGCGCTTCACATCAGCCTCGATGAGCGTCGTGTGCATCGCAGGCATAGCGTCTGATTGCACAAGATGAATGCGCACGGGTAGGTGAATGACTGGCGCGCTTAGTTCCTACTCCTCATTCGGTTTCGACCATAAAATGCGCGCCACAAAGGTCGCCCCTTCGGCACCGCGTTTGGCGGAGTCCTTCATGAACATGCCTTCGCAGACGGTCACCCAGGATTCGTTCTCTCTGATGCGGGCGCAGCCGAAATTGCCCAACTCTGCTCCGCGTTCCGGGACGATGATTTTTTCGGTGGCGCGGATGATGTGCATCTTTTCAGGATCGACACGGGCCATGAACAGCGGTGCGCGATGGCGGACGATGTGATCGTTGTTCGCGCCGCGTCGGGTATAGACGAGAAAGAGGCCATCGCGATGTGCCAGCCAGTGCTGTTGGGTGTTGTAGCTGCCGAGTTCCGCACCGTCGTCGAAGGTCCAGGGCTTTGGCTTGGCAAAGTGCAGTCCGTCATCGCTCACGCTTACATAGCCACGTTCGTCATTTCGCAGCGTAAGAAAGTAACGAGCACCGAACGCGATCAAAGACGGCTCGTAGAGTCCGCGCGCCACGTCGAGACGCAGCACATCACCGTTTCGCTCATAGACGAGCTTTTCGCCATCGAAGCGGCATTCGGCCACTGTGGTGCTGTAGCGGTCTTTGGCGCTTTTGCCGATGTAGAGAGGCACGAGCAATTTTCCGTCGCTTTTCACCACCCACTGGGAGCAGGCGTTGCGGGCGAAATTGAACTCTTCGCCCGCGGGCAGCTCCAAGATTTGCCACGGAGTCCAGTGCGATGTTTTTGGATCGAAAACGGCATACACGGTCTGATGCGCCCGCTTCACGTCATCGAGTTGTTTGCCCTTCGGGCTGTAGCGCACGCGACAGCCGATGGCGATGAGTCTGCCCGTCTTTTCATGCCAGCCAGGCGTCACATCCGTCACACTGAGCGTCACGCCATCCGCCTGCGGCTGCCAGTCGATCTCCGGCGGCAGCACCGGCCCGCTCCACGTGCCATCCACGCCTTCGCGCCGCATGAAATGCAGCCCAGAGTAGTAGTCGGAGACTTTGAGATGCTTCTGCATTGTCATTACGACTCCGCCGGGGATCGCCGCTGCCCGCGGATGGAACCATAGGAACTTGCCATCATCATGCTTCATCACCGTTTCGAGCTTCACGGTATAGTCGATGGGGTCGGCGGCATGAGTGCCGAAAGCGAAGAGTAGAAGACCGCCGATAGCAGCGCTGATGGTTGGATGTCTCATGGAGTTGGTTTTTACTTCAGCAGCCCATCCAGCCACTCGTACGCAGCTTTGCGCTCAGCCTCTGGAAAATCATGCGGTGCGTCTGGAGTGACTAGCTTGAGATTGCTCTCTGCTTTCAGTAGAGAAAAGACCTCTCCAGCTTTGGCATAGGCTTTGCGCACGCCGGTGATGTCGAAGTTGCCGTCTTTCAGGGGTGAGTTGGAAAAGACTCCGCGCGGGGCGATAGCGGCGATGACTTCGTAGAAATCGAAGGGGATTTTGTCGGCGTTATTTTCATACACCTCGCGGATGCGTGGCATGTAGCGGTCACTGGTCCAACCGGCGACCTTGCCGCCGTAGTAGTCGTGAAAGGGCGTGAAGCCGCAACTGGTGACGACGGCTTTGAGGCGCTCGTCAAAGACCGCGGTGAAGAGCGAGTTGTGCCCGCCAAGCGAGTGGCCGATGACACCGATACGATCCTTGTTTACTTGCGGCAGCGTTTCCAGCAGGTCCACGGCGCGCAGGTTGTTCCAGATGGCTTTCATCGAGCCACTGAGACGATTCGCGCCTTGTTTTTTTAAGTCATACGGGTATTCACCGAATGATGGGTAATCCGGCACGAGACAGACGTAGCCGCGCTCGGCGAGTTCATGCGCGTAATGCAGTGACTTTGATCCACCCAGGCCCGCAGGCTCGTCTTTGCCGATGCCGGTGGTCTGGTGTAGGCACAGCATCGCGGGTGCTTTGCCGCTGGCTGGCAGTTCATTCGGGATCAGCAGCCAGGCGGGCACGCGGTCGCCCACTTCTGGGGTGTAGCGGATTTTGCGGCGCAGATACTTTGGCGTTTTTTCCTCGGAGACGATTTCGACATCTAGTGGAGCCCAGCGTGCGGTGTCGTGCAGCGGTCCCATGACCTGCTGCATATTGGCTTTGATGTGTGCGACGCGCAGAGCCCAATCTTCCGGCGTTTTTACCGGGCGCTCGGCCCCCTTTGCATCACGCACGACGAGCAGGTTGGAATGATCGGGATACGCGATAGCTGACGGCAAAGGCTCTGCTTGTGCTGTCGTGGAGAGGAACTGCTTTGGCATGACCTCATGCACCGCGCTCATGATGCGCTCTTCGACATCGGGCGCGAACTTTGTGGGTCGATCATAATAGGTCATCGCGCTAGCGCCCTCATAACCGCCTTCGTCCAGGACTCGGCGCGATGGCACATAACACGGCACGTCATTCGCGTAGCCGTTCACCCACATTCGGGAGCGATCAAACTCACGTTTGATGCGCAGTGAATAGTCCACGGTGATTTCACCTGGCAGGAAGACCATTGCCATATCATCGCCAAAGCTCCAGCGCTGCACCAGGTAAGGAAGATGAGTGGGGAGTGCTTCATTGCGGCCGAGGCGAGCGAGGTTCTTCTTCGCGTGATAGGCGATTGATGGCGTCTTTGAGGCAGCGAGCGTTTCCCACTCGGTGCGCGTCGGCAGTTTGTCATAGGCAAGCTGGATCTGCTTTGCCAAACACTCCAGCGAGCCATTCACCGGCTTGAGTTCTCCCTGAGCGAGCCGTTTGGCTTCGGCCCCGAGGTCTTCGCCGTATTGCTTCACCAGTTCCATCGTTCGACGCGGAGTCGGATTTTGATCCGCACCGCAACCCAGAGCTGTGAGCGCGATGGCACCGGGAAATTCGCGTTGCAGAGCTTCTTGAGCGACACCTGCCCAATCACCGTGAATCTCATCAATGCCGATGGTGGTGCAGTGGCAGGCGTAGCTGGTGAAAATGGCCCGCACCTTGCCCTCCGCATCCGTGGCACGCAGAACGGGCAGATCATGGTCAATCGGCTTCAAAGCAAAGCTGCGACGATTGGCAGCGAAGCCGACCTTTCCAACACCCCAGGCGAGAGTGGCTGGTTTGCGATCCGCGAGTGCTGCCAGGGCAACTTTTTCAATGTGATCGGTCAATTCACGTGTGTAACGCTTGATGGCCGGCAGGTGCTCCGCCGGGATGTCCATGCTGAAGATGTTTGGTAGAATGCCGATGAGCATGGGCGCGCAGTGCGTGTGGCTGGAGCAGATGGCAAAGCGCTCGTCTGTGACTTTTGATTGGGTCGCGAGCCGTTTCAGCACCTCATCGCGCATCCATGCAGGCACGCCGCAGTTGTCCACCGTAACGAGGACTGCGGGCCCTTCCGTATCACTTCCAATCGCCAGTGCCTTGGCAAAGATAGGCTGTGAGACGCCCGTGTTCGGCAAACGACGACTTCCATAGCCGCTGAGCCGGACCGGATAATCCGGCGTGATGTCCACCGCTGCCGCGCCGACCAAGCGGGTGGTTTCTGCCGCAAAACCAGCAAGTGGCAAAATGAGAAACGCAAGGAGGAAGGATGAGAGAGCTAGAACAAGGGCTTTCATGCGGGAGAGACAGGTAACGCTGTTTCAACCTTTGTTTGATCTCTGAATCATTTTTTACCGAGCTTCGCCTTCAGGCGCTCCTGCCAGTCCTTGTGCTTCTGCTTGAAGGCCTGGAATTCGCGATACTCGTCGGGTGAGATGCGACCGTCTTTGTCT
>JAPLUM010000057.1 GCA_026397605.1 Verrucomicrobiota bacterium
TATTCGCGGGTCAGCAACTTGCTGGCTTCGGCGTCACCAATGATTTCTTCCTTCACGGGGTCCCACTTGATTGGGCGGTTCACCAGGAAGGAAATCAGGGCCAGGTGGCCTGGGGTGGCACTACGGTGAGCTGTCTCTACCGGCGTCACAGTAGGCTTGCGGCTTTTCACGCAGTCCAGGAAGTTACGGTGATGTCCGGGGGTCTCGTAAAGACGAGTCTTGATCATATCATCGCCCAGTTTGGGTGCAGCTGCGGATTCGACGATTTCACTATTCGGGTCCTTTTCGTCTTTGCGCTTCTTGATGATCTTCTTCAGCTCTGGCTTGGAGGCATCATAGCTGCCACGGTTCACATGCACCCAGCCATCTGTGCCGATCCACTTGGTGCCGCTGGCGATGTCCTTGTGCCCACCTGCTATGGTCATGACGATGTCACCCGCGTATTTTGCCTCAGCGCGGTATTTAGTGGCCGTATTCCAGATTTCTGTTCGAGCAGGCATATCGACTTGAATAGGATTTACCTCGATTGGACCGCTGCTGTCCATGTCCATGCCCCAGTGAGCGATGTCACAATGATGACCGACCCAGTCAAGCAACTGGCCGCCACCGATGTTATAGTCCCAGCGCCAGTTTTTGTGAATGCGGCACTCGATATAATCCTGCATGGCGGCAGGCCCGATCCACATTTCATAATCAAGCTCGGCAGGTGGCGGCGTGATGCTGCGCTTGTCACCAGTTTTGGCAAAGTCATTGTGGCCGGAAGGCAGACCTACCTCCACATGAGTGAGCTTACCGATGAGGCCATTCCGGACGATCTCGGCGCCGATGCGGAAATTATTTTCACTCCGCTGCCAGGAGCCTGTCTGCCAGATACGCTGATACTTCTGCACCGCGCGGACGATGGCTTGCTGTTCAGAGATGGTGCGTGCCAGGGGCTTTTCACCGTAGATATCCTTGCCATTCTTAGCAGCTTCGATCGAGGTGAGCGCATGCCAGTTGTCCGGCAGCGCCAGCATAACTGTGTCGATATCTTTGCGCGCCATGACCTCGCGGTAATCATGGTAGCCTTTGCAGTCGGTGTTTTTGTAGGCCCCGTTGATCGTGTTGAGGGCTTTTGCCAAATTGCGTTTGTCGATGTCACAGGCCGCAACGATTTGGCAATCTGATTCCTGCAAGAACTTAGCCGTATTACCAGGCCCCATCATGCCCCAACCAAGCACCGCCATGGTGATCTTATTGGAGGGTGCATTTTGACCAAAAACACTGGCTGGAACAATGGTCGGAAAGCCGATGGCGGCGGCTGTTTGAGTGATGAATCGGCGGCGACTGGTAAACGGTACTTTTTTCATGGAAGTGAATTTGTAAGGCGGTCCATGTTTACTTGTCGAGATAAAAAACCACTATTCAGAGATCTCGACGCAGGCTGAAGTCTGAACCATTCATTAATCTCGCCGTGAGACCACCGCAGCGGAAGCTAAGGAAGACCCAGTTCTTTTTTCACAGCGGCTTCAATTTCGCCACCTTCCGGTTCTGCGTCAGAGCCAAATCGAGCAATGAATTGCCCATCTTTACCAACAAGAAACTTCTCAAAGTTCCAGCCGACGTCTCCGCCTTTACTCGTCAGTTCAGCAAAAAGTGGGGATTTATCTTCACTCAGAATTTTGACCTTGGAAAACATAGGGAAAGTCACTTTAAAGCGAGCACTGCAAAACGTCTTAATGTCTGCCTCGCTGCCAGGTTCCTGACCACCAAAGTCGTTGCAGGGAAAACCCAAGACGCTGAATCCACTGCTGGAATACTTGTCATGCAGCGCCTGAAGTCCAGCATAACCGGTGTATCCACATTCAGAGGCGACATTGACGATCAATACAGCTTTGCCTGCGTATTCCTTAAGGGTAACGTCTTTACCATCAATGTTTTTCAGCGAGATCGATTGCAAATCAGCAGCGAGAAGAGGGGAAGTCATGAGGAGAGCGGCGAGGAGGTGTTTCATACGTGTGTTTGGTAGGATACGACTGCGATCAAGAAACAGACGAGGCAACTGTCACAATGACGCTTTTGGACGTCGGGGTGAGGCTGATGTCGGCAAAGCTACCGATGGGGACCAGAACGTTCGCCTCAGGAAAATACGCGGCGCAACTGCCAGCAGGCAAATCATAAGGGATGGCTAGAAAACGCCTCGCATGACGCTCTTCCCCCTGGAAGTGACTAGTGATGTCCACTGGACTCACGGGGCTGATGCTTCGGCTCTTCATGTCGTCTGGATTCATGAAGATCACGCGCCGCTCATTACCGATACCACGATACCGATCATTCAGTCCATACACAGTGGTATTGAATTGATCGTGACTGCGGAAGGTCTGGAGCACCAACTGCCCTTCGCTGGTGACAATACAGTCCAGTGGATGCGTCTTCATTTTAGCCTTGCCCCCAGGCACGACCCATTGCCGCTCACGCACAGGATTGGGCAGATAAAAACCTCCTGGCTGGCGGACACGCGCATTAAAGTCCTCAAAGCCTGGCACGACCTTCTCAATCAACTCGCGAATGCGGTCATAATCTTCTGCAAGATGCATCCAATCAACCTTGGAGCGCTCCCCCAGGACAGCTGCCGCGGTGCGGGCAACAATGTCTGGCTCGCTGAGCAAATGCGGCGAAGCGGGCTCAAGCTGACCGTGTGAGGTGTGCACGACGCTCATGCTGTTTTCCACCGTCAGAAATGAATCCGTCGAACCGCGTATGTCCACTTCACTACGTCCCAGGCAGGGCAGGATCAATCCCGTGCGACCTGTGACGAGGTGACTGCGATTCAGCTTGGTGCTAATCTGCACCGTTAGCTTGCAGCGACGCAGCGCCTCTGCGGTGTATTCAGTGTCAGGAGTGGCTTGGAGGAAATTCCCGCCCAGTGCATAAAACACCTTTCCACGGCCTTCATGCATGGCTCGGATCGAGGCTACGACATCCCAGCCATGGTGCCGTGGCACCTTGAACTCGAAGACCTGCTCTAGACGATCCATGAACCACTCAGGCATCTTTTCAAAGACACCCATCGTGCGGTCTCCCTGCACATTGCTGTGGCCACGCACAGGACAAAGCCCAGCACTATCACGTCCGACGGCTCCCAGCAGGAGATGAATGTTGATCACCTCCTGGATCGTTGCCACGGCATTTTTATGTTGGGTGAGTCCCATGGCCCAGCAGGTGATGAGCTTGCGCTGACCACTGGCACATTGACGCGCGGCTTTCTCCATGGCCGCACGAGAAAGGCCTGAGACAGACTCTAAATCGGTCCAATCCAACGCCAATAAATGACTCCTATACTCCTCAAAACCGACTGTATGCTCGCGGATAAAACTTTCCTCATAGGTGCCATCTTCCACCAGCGTTTTAGCAATGGCCTTTAACAGAGCCTGATCACCATTAAGCCGAACCTGAAGAAACTGCGTAGCCAACGGCGTGGACATGCCCATCACACCTTTCACCTGCTGCGGATGCATGAAGCCCGTTAGCCCAGCCTCCTTCATAGGATTCACAGCGATGATTGTGGCACCATTTTCCACCGCCTTTTGCAGGCTGGTCAACATGCGCGGATGGTTCGTGCCGGGGTTTTGCCCAATGATCAGGATCGTCTCGGCAGTTTCCAGATCTTTAAGCGTCACGGTCCCCTTACCAATCCCCACCGACTCCATCATCGCCGCACCACTGGACTCGTGGCACATGTTGGA
>JAPLUM010000750.1 GCA_026397605.1 Verrucomicrobiota bacterium
CCAGCGCGCCATCGAGATACAGTGAAGCACTACCGCCCTTCACGATGAAGGTCACATGGTGCCATACATCGACTTCCAGCGCGGGTACTGCGGCCACGATGCTAGTGCCAGCGCGACCTTGCAGCACGCCATCGACCAACCAGATACCGAAGCCAGCATCTGCCGCTGCGCCCATAAAGGCCACGCACTGAGTGCCTGCGAGGCTGGAGGGTTTCAACCATAGCTCCATACCCACGTTGTCGTTTGTCGGCAACTGAATGTACGCGTTGCGCTGTCGGGTGCCACTGGTAAACGCCACAGCGACGCGACTGCCCAGCGCCTGCGCAGCGCCTGCGCAGCGCTGCCATCACCGGTGACAAAGACGGACAAGGGGCGCTCCTCAAAGTCTATAGGTGCCGAGATGGTGAGGTATCTCTGAGTGTGGCTGCGCCAATCATTGGAGTGGTCAGCAGCCGGAGCAGATGGGTTCCAGCGAGCTAAGGTGCCTGTCGTCAAGATTGCGTCGTCTGGCGCTGTAGCAAAAGTAGGGCCAAGCATCGGATCGGAGGGTGTGGCTCCTGATTGGCTGCTAACAAGTCGGCCACTGCCGTTTTCATTGCCCAGGTGAAACTCCAGGCCAGTCAGGAGCTGGAGATCAAGTGCATACGGCACAGCAGCGCCAGTAACAGGAATGCTGAAGCGGACGGGCGGGATGTAGGGGATGATGGGACTGTAGCGGCTCAAAAAGACACTAGTAGAGAGGACGAATTGGACGGACGAGCTGCCTGTTAAATCATAAGTCGGCGGAGGGGCACGCATGGCCCAGGAAAGTGTGATGTTGCGAGTCTTCTGCACAGTCTCATAGGGTACCCAAGTGACGGTGATGGTGCGGCTCTCGCCAGGTGCAATACTGGAGCTCAGGCCCGTGACGGTGAAGCCACTTTCGTATTGGTAAGTGGGGTCGTAATAGAAAGAATTCCCGATATGATTCGGCCCCCAATCGTGGTTAAGCCACCCCCAATTAGACCTGTAGCTCCCAATGTACCAAGGATCATCCCGCGCCACACTCACCGCCCTAAGCGGAGCTGTGCCGGTGTTGGTGATGCGGAAGGTCTTGCTGGTACTTTGGCCGATCATCGGGCTGCCGAAATCCAGCGGCCGGCTGAGGCTGGTCACCACTGCACCGCCGACCTCCTCCACCAGCACAGTCGGGTTCAGATTGCCGCCCGTGGCCGTCAGCGGAAGCTCAAAAGAGCTGCCTCCAGAACTGCGTACATGCAGCACGGAGGCAGAGACTTTGCCCACTAGCTCCGGCACATAAGTCACCGAGAAGCTGGCCGCCGCTCCCACGGCAAGATCGGCCAGCGTCGGCGTGCTCAGCACAAAGTCCGCTGCATCCGCGCCATCTAGCGTGCAGGTCAGCCCCGTGACCGTGGAGAGGCTGGCGTTTGTGACGGTGAAACTCTGCGTCTTATACCCACCGATGTCGATGCTGCCGAACTCAACGCGCATACCCGACAAAAGTATCTTCTGGTTTGCTTCAATAGTGATCGCCGTCTGCCCAGAGCTTGCCCCCGCCCCCAGGCAGATCAGCAAGGCCAAGAGTAGGCGGCATCGAGTGATTTTGAAGAGCTTCATGATTGTTGGCAGGTTAGAAAAGGTAGGTCAGCGGCTGGACAATCAGTGCAGCATGCACTCTTTGATCGTTTTTGGCATTTCCTGACAATGTTTTTTCGGAATCGCACTGAGAAGTGTTTTTGTTGCCTCACAGGGTTGGTCACATTTGATCCTTGCCAGAGTCCCCAGTCTGCCGAGGATCAGATCTCCCCCCTTCTCATCCTTATGCTCAAAAAGAACTGGTACCTTTTTACCCCCTTGGCCATTGTTGGACTTCCGGCATTTGTGCTAGCTTATTACATCCTCGCTTTCGGTTATCCGATCAATGAGGCGGTGGAAGCTGTGAGTCATTTCTTCAAATCCAGCACGCGCTACTCCATGAAATACAGTGCGGATCATTTCTCCGCTATCCGTCCTGGAATGGATGGCAAGCAGGTCTTTGATTATCTCGGCGTGCCTTTTGAGCGCCGGAACAATGATGCCGAATGGTTCTATTCACTGCCTCAAGGCAGCGCCAAAGCCTACCATGAGCGGAAGATCATCTTTGACCGCGACGCTAAAAATGTGCCGCATGTCAAAGAGGTGGTGAAGTCCTTTCACGCACCGAAATGACAGCACCTGTCATCATTCCCACCAAGCCGCTGACGGCTCTACTCGGCACCACACCTCAGGAGTTGACTGAGGTCGTCACCCAGCTCGGTGAGCCTGGATTTCGTGCCAAGCAACTCATCGAGTGGACCTACTCCAAGCGCGCCACCACGATTGAGGCCATGTCCAGCCTCTCCAAGCCCATGCGCCAGGCTTTGACCGAGCGTTATGTCGCCCGCAGTATGGTCATCGCGGATGTCACCGGCTCTGCTGACACCACGCGTAAATATTTGCTGAAGCTGCATGACGGACGCTACGTGGAGACCGTGCTCATCCCTGCCAATCCAGCGCTGTATGGCGGCAAGTCTGATCGCCGCACGCTCTGTGTCTCCAGCCAGGTCGGCTGCGCCTATGACTGCAAATTTTGCGCCAGCGGCCTCGCCGGATTCACCCGCAATCTGACCGCCGCAGAGATCGTGGAGCAGATCGTCCAGGTCGAGGCTCACGCCGGTGAACGAGTGGATAACCTGGTCTTCATGGGTATGGGAGAGCCTCTCGCCAATTACTCTAACCTCATCAAAGCCATCGAGATCCTCAACGCTGAGTGGGGCATCGGCATCGGCGCGCGGCACATGACCGTCAGCACCAGCGGCCTGGCGCCGCAGATCATGAAGTTAGCAGATTTCCCCCTGCAAATCCGACTCGCCATCTCCCTGCATGGTGCCAGCGATGCGGTGCGCAGTCAGATCATGCCAGTGAATGATAAGCATAATCTGGCAGAACTCTTCGAAGCCCTGCAATACTGGCGCTCCAAGAGCAAGCAGCACATCACTTTAGAATACATCCTGATCGAAGGCGTCAATGATATGCTCGATCAGGCCCGCATGCTGGCCAAGCGCGCCCGATCCGTTCATGCCAAGGTCAATTTGATCCCTTACAACACCGTCGAAGGCCTGCCCTGGACTCGTCCGAGCGAAGCTCAGCAAGACGCCTTCCGCGACGTCCTCGTCGCCGCCGGAGTCACAGCGACTCTTCGCCGAGAAAAAGGCCACGACATCGCCGCCGCCTGCGGTCAGCTGCGCCTGAAGCAAGAAACCGCCGAAGGCATCATCGAGTCCCCAATTCCTCAAAAACGCATCACCATTGGTGCAGGAGCGGCTCAGTAAAACAGGGAAACCAATCCGTGCCTCTTCTTTCTTCCATCCTTGCAAAAGCATCGCCAATGCTTTCTCATGCAGGTCTAATTTTTAAAAATCTATGGGCGCACAATGGAAACAAAAATGGCGGGAACTGGCCGCTGATCAAAAGGGTAAACTCGTCGGCAAACTGACGCGTGAAATTTCAGTCGCTGCCCGACTCGGTGGCGCTGATCCTGATCTGAATGCCCGCCTGTATGCAGCCATCGCAGCGGCGCGTAAACAAAGTGTGACACGTGACTCCATCGAGCGCGCTGTCGCTAAGGGAAGTGGTGTCGGAGGTGATCCAGTGAATTATGTGACGGTGATGTTTGAAGGCTTTTCCCCGCATCGGGTGCCGGTCATGGTGGAGTGCCTGACCGACAATAATAACCGCACCTCCAATGAAGTGCGTATGCTTTTCAAAGCGGGCAGCATGGGCACACCGGGATCGGTAGCCTGGATGTTTGAGCATTGTGGCTTGATCGAAGGACAGCACAAAGACAAGACGCTCGATATCGAAGTGGCTGCACTGGAGGCAGAGGCTGACAATGTGGAGCCCCTGGAACTCGATGATGAAGATGCAGCGGGCCACATCGGCGCGCGCTTTTTCTGTGGCAGCACCAGTCTGGACCTTGTGACCAAAGCGCTCAAAGCAGCTGGCTGGGTGATCACCACCTCTGAGCTGCATTACCAGCCCAAAGATTACCCTGAACTGACCGAAGAACAGCATGCAGAGGTAGCTAGCTTCCTGCAAAACATCGACGGCAACGCCGATGTGCATCGCGTCTATGCGGCACTGAAATAGGTTCAGAGCTTCGTCAGCCCTGCATTTTCAGCCGCCTCTTGGCTGAGCTGCAGGGCTTTTTTTCGAATCCGGTAAGCGAAGACCAAAAGCGGGATGTATCCCAGCGCACCAGCCTTCCCCACAGCTCGGACTCGGGTCAGGCATCGGCCGTTTCCATGATATTCAGTGACGGTTAAAAAGGCGATGGATAACCAGGAGTTGAGTTTTGCCTCTACATCCATGCGCTGCCAGCCATCATCTTCTCGGCAGGTGTAGCCGTGGCAATGAATCAGCTGACGCAGCTCATCTAAAAAGCGATCTCGTCCAACATTGCTTTCATTCCAGAAACTCCGTTCGCCTAAATTCAGACTCCATATCTTGGGGCGACTGGGCAGATTGACTTCTTCCTTTTTGGCAGCCGAACGATTCACCAAGCAGACGGCTAGCAGGCCCCTCATGCGAGCTTGCTCTCGTTTGATCGGCTGCATGAGATGCAGGTAAAGCAGCTGGAGTCGGCGGATGAATGACAATGGCAGGATGGATTGAGTTTGCCGCCTCATCCGACCGTAAGCAGCGGCTAAAAAGAGCACAGCAACGCCTAGACCTAACAACTTCATCTTTAAGAGAAGCATCAAGAGCATGATCAAAAGCCCCAGGAAACCGCAGAACAGATCCAGCAGACTTCGTGTGCTCTGCTGATAGATGCCTTGAAAAAGACCATTCCCCATCGGGCCATGAAAGATGCTGCCTTCACTAGGATCGTCTGTCATTGAGGTATCTCCATAGATGGCACCACTCCAGCGCGCACCACCAAGACCTCCAAAGCGCTTCGGGTGTTTAAGCATGAGCAGGGACTCGGCATGGCCATAGCCAGTCTGCTGGCGGAAGTACGCATCCACCGTGTAGCGCCGATGATGCCAGACCATGGCTCCAGAGATGAAGCGCAGTCGGCCACCGGCATCTCGCAGCCGCCAGCAGATATCCACATCATCCCCTGCTACTTGGTAAGCGGGATCAAAGCCACCAATCGCATCCAGAGCCCTTTTTCGAATGGCTAAATTACAGCCGGGCAGATGCTCAGCCTCGACATCACTCAGCAGCACATGAGCAGGTGCCCCTGGTGCAAGAGCGACGACAGTTTCCGTCTCATTACGCGGCGGAGGCGGGATGTTCGGCCCACCACAGGCCACCCATTGAGGATCATCAAAACCAGCCGCCAGGTAGGCCAGCCAATCTTCGTCGGCGATGCAGTCATCATCGGTGTAAGCCAAAATCTCCCCCAGCGCCTCAGCCGCACCGCGATTCCGCGCCACACTGAGGCCAGCGTGCTCTTGGCGGATGTAGCGCACACTGGGAAAGTCTTGGGCGATCATTGAAACCCCAGCGCTTGAGCCATCGTCAATCAGGAGCACTTCGTAGTCGGGGTAGCGCAGGGATTGCAGAGAGGTCAAACAAGCGCGCAGAGTGACATCGCCATAGTATGTACAGACGATGACTGAGATCTTGGGCCAAGTATTTAACAGGGGCGCTAGCTGCACGGGCTTAGCGCTCAAGCGCTCACGCCGCTCTTGATCGACGATACCGAACTTCCATTGCGTCACCGCCTCGCCGCCGCGGAACCATTCATCCGTGTAGCTGAACCAGACCATGCCCGCCACCGCAGAGCGCGCACATATTTGCTCAAACCACTGGCGTGCCTCCGCCTGAGCCGCCGCCCCATGACTGGCCACATCTAGGCCGAACTCAGTGATCAGCAGTGGCTTATTGCCAGCCAGATGATGCAGCCGCTGAAGATAGGCTTCAAAAGCTGCGGGCTGCTCTAGATAGACATTCACCGCTAAAAAGTCCGCATTGCGTGGGATCAGATACTCCGTGCTGGGGTAAGTGGCATAGCTGAAAAGTTGGTTCGGCGCACACTCGCGAGCTGCCTGAATCAGCCGCTCCAGAAAATGCTGCACCCGCTGCGGACCCATCCAGCGCACCAGCGTTTTTTCGATCTCGTTACCGATCAGGAAAGCCACCACGCTCGGATGATCCCGCAGCCGCGTGACTGCCTCACAGACCTCAGCCATGATGCTTTTCACCGATGCCGCATCTCTGAGGAAGTCCACATGATCAGTCCAAGGGATGCCCACCATGAGTCGCAACCCCAGCTTTTCAGCCAGACTCAGCACAGCCTCAGTCGGAGGATCGTAAAGACGAACTGTATCAAATCCAAGCGCAGCTATGTGCTCCAGATCCGCAGTCAGGCGTAACTCTTCAGGAAAGGGCGCACCTTGGGCATTTGGGCGGAAAGGACCGTAGCTAATGCCCTTCAAACTCACCTTTTCAGCGCCGACCCGCAAAAACTTTCCAGACACCCGCAACCTCGCCTGCTCTGAGGCAGCGTTTGGTTGGGCAGTGGGGAGGGGCGACATGGGCAAGGGTAAAGCCCAGAGATGCAGTGTCTTAGCCTAAGGCGCAAGAAGGAGACGCATCCTGCTGAAACTACCTTGGATTGAGATCAATTTCGTTTCTCTGAACAGCGCAGGTTGATTTCTGTGACAGTCTCGCCAATCTCGCCACCCCATGAAAGACACACTGAAGGTTCTCAGCGGCACGGCCCACCCCGAGCTGGCTCATCTCATCTGCAAAAATTTAGGCATCAATCTCTGCGCCACAGAGGTAACGACCTTCCCCGATGGAGAGACCTTTGTGCAGATCCACGAGAACATTCGCGGTCGTGACATCTTCATTGTCCAGCCCACCTGCCCACCGACCAATCAGAATCTCATGGAGATGCTCATCATGGTGGATGCCGTGAAGCGTGCCAGTGCCCACCGCATCACTGCCGTGCTACCCTTTTATGGATATGCCCGTCAGGATCGCAAAGACCGCCCGCGTGTGCCCATCACCGCGAAGCTCGTGGCCAATCTGCTCGTGGCCAGTGGCGTCAATCGTGTGCTGACCATGGATCTACACGCTGGACAGATTCAGGGCTTCTTTGACATTCCTGTGGATCATCTTTATGCCGGCCCAGTGCTCATGAAGGCGATCAAAGAGCGCAACATTGAGGATCTCGTCGTCGTCTCCCCAGACGTCGGTGGCATCAAAATGACCCATGCCTATGCCAAAGCCCTGAAAGCCCCCATGGCCATCGTCGCAAAAAACCGCGTCTCGGCGGATGAAGTCGAAGCCTTAAACGTCATTGGCGACGTGAACGGAAAAAATGTTTTATTGGTGGATGACCTCACCGAAACCGCCGGCACCCTCACCGCCGCTGCCGATTTACTTTTGAAGCATGGCGCCAAAAATATCTACGCCGGCGTTTCCCACGGTGTGCTGGGTGAAAAGGGGCGTAGCCGCATCGCCAAATCCCCTATTATTGAGCTATTTGCCACGAATTCAGTGCCCCAGGCACATGGTGAAAAAGTCACCACTTTGGACATTTCCCCCCTGCTCGCGCAGGCCATCAGACGCATCCACGACAACGAGTCTGTCACTTCTCTCTTTGACATCTAGAAACAGGCGTGTATTCTCGACACCCCTTTTCCCCCAACTTCACTGTTCAGGAGAACTCACAGACCATGGCTAAAATTCTAGATCTCACTACCGAACCTCGCACTAGCGAAGGCACCGCTGCTGTTAAACGCCTCCGCAAAGCAGGCAGCATCCCCGCCGTCGTTTACGGCCGCAAAACTGCCGTCACCAACGTGCAAGTTGACAGCAAGACCTTCACCAAAATTCTCCAAAACAGCGCCTCGGATAACATCCTGGTCAGCTTGAAGATGGGTTCTGGCGAGCAGCTTGCCCTCGTGCAGGAAGTGCAGCACGACCACCTCAAAGGCGGCATCCTCCACATCGACTTCCACGCCATCGCCATGGACGAAGAGATCCACGCTGAAGTCCCGGTCGAAACATCTGGTGAAGCCATCGGCCTCAAATTCGGTGGTCTTGTCGAAATCATCCATCACACCCTCGAAGTGCGTTGCTTGCCAAAAGACCTTCCTGAGAGCATCTCCGTTGACGTTACCGCCCTCCAAGTTGGTAAAAGCATCCACGTCGGTGAAATCGCCTATCCCGAAGGCGTCCGTCCGAAGCTTGCCGCTGACATCGTCGTCCTCATGTGCGTTGAGCCGAAGGTCGAAGCTGAACCAACTCCTGCTGAAGCCGCTGCTGCTGCTAAAGCTGCCCCAGCCAAAGCCGCCCCTGCTGCTAAAGCTGCTCCCGCAGCCGCCGCCAAGAAATAAACTCTTACTGGACTTTGACCGCCTGCGGTGCCCGCTGAAGACACATCATCCTCTAGCGACCCAGGCGGCCTGACTCCAAGACTCATCATCGGACTCGGCAACCCAGGACTCGAATACCACGACACCCGTCACAACATTGGATTCATGGTATTGGACGAGCTAGCCCGAAGATTCAAAGTCTCCTTCACCGAGGAGAAACGTTGGCATGGGCTCGTCGCCAAGCTCCCCTCCGGTTGGCTGCTCAAACCACAGACTTACATGAACGACAGCGGACGCAGCGTGCGCGCTTTATCTCAGTTCTATAAGGTCACCCCGGAGCAGACTCTGACCATCTATGATGATGTGGACCTGCCGCTCGGACGCATGAAGCTTCGGCTTACTGGATCTGCAGCAGGTCATAACGGCATCAAGTCCCTGATCAGCAGCCTCGGCACCCAAACTTTCCCACGCCTCAAATTAGGCATCTCCACAGACTCAGGCCGCCCAGGCGGTGATCGACTCGTCGGCCATGTCCTCGGAAAATTTCGCGAAGAAGAACGCCCAACCGTGCAGATTATCATCGAGCGCGCCGCAGATGCAGTCATCCGCTCCTTGCAAACCAGCCTCGGAGCAGCCATGAATCTCTTCAACCGCAACGAATCTCTCTAAACCAAACCTCCACATCCAGATGAAACGCAAATACGAAGCCATGATTGTCCTCGACATGAAGGGCAAAGAAGAAACCGTCGAACAACTCGTCACAGGCATCAGCCGCGACTTTGAAAAATCCGGTGCCAAGCTCGAACAAATCGACCACCTCGGCAAACGCCAGTTCCCCTTCAGCCCACGTCACGTGACCAGCGGTTACTTCGTGAACTTCCAGATCGAAGCCGACGGCGCAGCCCTCGACTCCGTCCGCGGTAAGCTCGTGCTGAACGAAAACGTCTATCAGCAGTATTACCAGCGCATCGACATCAAAGAAAAAGGCAAGGCCAAAGCCAAAGCTTAATTTGCACGCTCAGCTCGCCCCCAAAGCATTTAAAGACCTGATTTGCCGGAACCTCCGTTCTGCAAATCAGGTTTTTTATTGCCCATGACCTGCGTGAAAAAAAGCCAGATCGACCGAAGAATGGGGACAAAAGAATGTCACCGATGCGGTGGCACCTTTCTGATCATGGCTTCAATCAAGATATTTTTGCCCGTCATCTTTTTGCCTACCTTCAGAGAGGGGCAAAGTTCTCTTTTCTGGCAAAAAAATGTAAGGCGGAAATATGGAATACCCAATCCAACAAAACCATCTTCAC
>JAPLUM010000310.1 GCA_026397605.1 Verrucomicrobiota bacterium
GCGAACCAGATTGATTAACTTGCCTTAACTATCGTGGAACAGGTCTATTCATGCTCAACGGGATGGGTTCGTTGATGAGGCTGGAGTAGATGACCGCAGCCGATGCTGGAAGGATGAAAGATGAAGTATAAAAGATGAAAAGCAGAATGAGGTGCTTCATGAGTAGCATAGGCTTTCTAGCCTGTGTTTGAGTTTCGATGGGGGATGAAGAGGGCGCGGGGAAGTTCGGCACAGCCTAGAAAGCCTATGCTACGGGGTGACAGTGACACTGATGAGGAAGAACCTGGCCTTCTTGCCACCGACAAACGGCGGATACGGCACGCTGACGATCTGATACGTGCCGTCATCGGCGAGCACGGTGGGCACGGCGGCGCTGTTTTGCCAGGTGGTCAAATCAGCGCTGAACTGCGGCACATACGTCAGCCCAGCGGCGACGTGGTCTTTCCTTCTCACAAACAAGGCGCGGAAGTCGAGGCCGTTCGTCGTGGGCTCGATGACGGTCGTGGGTGTGCCGGTGGCGGTGATGATGCCGCCGGCGGCAAGGCTGCCGTTGAAGACGAGAGCGCTGAGGCCGCTGGCTCGGGGGTCGGCTCCGAAGGCGAACTTGAGCAGATTCGGGATGCCATCGCCGGTAAACGAGGCGGTGTCGGCGGTGAGGCCGCTGTTGGCAAAGGTTCCGAAGTATTGCTGCTTCCAGAGTTGTCTCGTGGTGTCGGCGATATCGTTGATGTTGACGATGACGACGCGCTGGAAGGTGCCGCCGAAGCCGTCGCTGACGCTGAGTCGAACGCTGTAGGTAGGCTGCGTTTCGTAGTCGAGGGCGACGTTGGCTTTCAAAGTGTTGCCGGCGATGATGAAGAGCGCGTTATCGGCGTCGCCAGGGTCGAAGGCGAAGTTGTAAGTCTGAGTTTGCCCGGAGTCGGCATCGATGAAAGTGAGTGCGCCGATGTTGAATCACACAGCATTGTTTTCATCGAGCGAGGTGTTGATCACAACAAGAGTTCTCTTCGTCTCTAGCAGGTTGAGTGTTTGCGTGTTGATCGTGATCGGTGCGGGCACTACGCGCGCCGTCTCCATACCGGTTCATCTATGCGTTTGGTTTTACATGCACGATCTGTATCACGGCGTGCCCACGCTCACGCGGAAGAATTTCGCTCCCATTGGGTAGCTGAGACACACGACTTCGTTCGTGCCATCATCCGCGAGCACATCCGGCTCGCGGGTGTCGTTGGTCCAGGTTACGAGGTCGGCACTGAATTGCAAAGTGTAGTTGAGGCCGGAGTCACCGGCGTCTTTGCGACGGACAAACTCGGCGCGCGGGGTGCCGGCGTTCATTGTGGTGCGGATGCCGCCGGTGGTAATGGTGTTGCCGGTGTAGTCGAGCGGTCTCATGCCGTTGGTGTTGAGCGCCGTGTTGAAGGCATACTTCAAGAGGTTTGGCACGCCGTCGCCGTTGTGGGCGCGGTCGCTGAAGCTGCTGATGCTGCCGAAGTTGGCGAGACGCCAGGCTTGCAAGGGGTTGAGCACGTCGATGCGCGTCTGGCGCGTGGTGCTGCCGTTGTCTTTGTCGATGATCGTGGCGGTGATCGTCACGGTCGTATTCGCAGTCGTGAGCAAGCTCAGCGGCACGCTCGCGTTCGCAGTGCTGGGCGAGTTCGCATACGTGCCATCGCCGAGGTCATATGTGCCGTCGTTGTCGAAGTCGAAGGCGTAGTGGAAGCCCGCACTGGTGTCGTTGGCGCTTGGGTCGTTCAGATTGCTGAAGCCGACGCTGGGCGCGGTGGCGGTGTTGACTGGCACGGTGCTGCTGCTCGGAGTGAGCGTGCCTGTGGGCGCGATGTTGCTGATGGTGAGCTGGAAGGTGGTGCTCGTGGTGTTGCTGCTCGCGTCGATGCCGCTGATCGTCACGCTCTGCGATGTCAACGGTCCATCAGCAGCAGCGAGCGACCATGACCATGTGCCATTGGCTCCGGCTACAACGGTTCCCACCGTGGCGCTGACGTTCATCGTGGCGGCGTTCAAGGTGTTGAACACACCGCCATTCGTCGCGGTGGCTCCTTCATTCACGGTCACGTTCACGCCGCCGATGATGCTCGCGGTGGGCGCAACGTTTTGCGCATCGAGTTGCGTGAGCGTGGTGGACATCACATTGCCGCTCAACACACCGCCCACGGTGATGCTGCCGATGCTGCCGGAGCCGGGCGTGTCGTCAATCAAGGCACTGATGCTACCGCTCATGTTGCCGAAGATCTCGATGTTACCGATCGCGCCTTGGCCTGCGGCGCGGATGGTGCCGTTCAAGTCACCGCCGATGCTCGCGTTCTGAATCGCGGCACCGTTGACGATGCCGTTGAGCGAGCCGGGATTGACGATGGGGCCGAGGTCTTTCTGCGATGACCAGATGCCATTCGCATTCACAGCGACACGTGTGAGGCGGGGAACGCTGGCGGCATTGGGCAACGAGAACGTGTTGCCACCGAACTTGGTGTTGCCGCTAGCGCGAGCGAGCAGGTAGGCATTGCCTGCGGAGTCAAGATACGCACCGAGGCCGAGGCTGACGATGTTGGCATCGCTGATCTCCCACTGCCACGCGCCGGACGCATTCCACTTCACGAGCGCACCCACTGCATTCGCGGTGCTGCTATAGTTGATGCCAAGACCACGCGTGTAGCTGAAGAACACGGAGTTGTCGCTACCGACGGCGATGGTGCCAGTGCGGAGTCGAAACGCGGAGGGCGTGTCCCAGGTGGTCTCCCACACGCCGGTCACGGTGCCGCTGCGGACGTTGAAGCTATCGGGCAGTGCGACCGCGTTGATCTTGCAGACGAAGCCCTGCTCAATCAGGGAGTCGTAGCCGAGGAAGGGTTTCTTTCCGTTGAGCAATCCGCCGCAGCGCGTGAAGCGTCCGGCGATGTAGCAAGCGTTGCCCTTCACCACGATGGCCTCGGGCTCGTCATACGCGGGTTGCAGCAGCGCGACCAAGCGGTTGTTCTTGTTGAGGCCTTGCTTGTCGGACACGACGACGTTCTGCGTATCCGTGGTTCGCCACAGCATGTCGATGGCCATGCGGTAGCTATACTGGTTGAAGGCCACAGGGGAGTAGCGCAGCACAAAGCCCACCTTCTTGCCCGGATAGAACTGCGTGTCCGCGCCAGCGTTGCTATTGCCAACGGTGCTCGCGAACGTCAGTGCCTTCCGCGACCACCAAGCGCTGCCCACGACATACACGCTGCCATCCGAGGCGACCGTCACGGCATTGAACTGCGCGTCGCCCCACTCGTTGGTGACCTGCGCTCCATTCATGCCCACGGGCAGGTTCGTGGTGAAGACTCCATCGCTGCGCAGCAACTCGGTGCGCGTGCCATTCGGACTGATGCGCACGAGGCTATCGAGCACGCCTTGCAGTCGCGAGGAGTGCGTGCCGAGCACCTTGCCGAGTTGATACACATTGCCATTCGTGTCAGCGGCGACGCGGCCTGGGGCGGCCTCGGTAGCGAGATAGTTGATGCGGCCTGTGGTGCTCACACCGACGAGTTGTGCCACGCCGAAGTAGGCCTTGTTCAAAGCTGCGACGCCGGGCGCGGCAGTGCGTGTGCCACTGACCATGTTCACTGCGGACGATGCTTCCGTGGGACTCTGGAACACGATGGCGAACGCGCTCTCGCCACCACTCGGCGCGAGGTTCACTGGCGAGGCACTGATGTTGCCACTGAACAAACCATGCACCGTGGGCCGACCATCATTGCCCACCGTGATGCCAGCGTAGGCTTGGCATCCAGGCGCGGTCCACGCTCTGTCAGCGATGCGCGCGCCGGTGTTGGTATCGCACATCACGAGGCGATGCTGGTCGTTGTTCTGCCAGTTCAGCAGGTAGAAGACGGAAGGTGTGACACTGTTAACCGTGACATCGCAGGGGAACACTTCGAGAGTCGGCGTGTTCGGTGTGGGATTGCTCAGCCAGGAGAAGCTGTTGTCTGAGAGGAAGCGTCCGACAAAGGTCGTGTTCACGCCCGCAGGACCGGTCACGGTGGTGCCGCCTGCGAGGTATTGGCTGCAACTGCCAACGAATGATCCCGCGACGATGACGCCGCCATCACCGACAGCCGTTAGCGCATACACCTGATTGATGTTGCGGATGTATTTGATGTTCCGCTGGATGCTGAAGTCATCATTGAAGCGCGCGACGAAGCAGCAGCGTGTGCCATAGCGATCCACGCCACCGACCACCGCGAAGCCTTCCGGTGTTTTGCAGATGCGACGGAACTCGGCGGTCGCAGCATCCGTGGTGTCCCACCAACCGCCAGGACCATCGTTGTAGATCATGCTCGATGTGGTGAGGGTGCGAACGATGGTGCCGGTCTGATCAAACACCGAGATGCTTTGCGGACCGCTCAGTTGCAGCAGGTAGTCGCGTGCATTGTCGATGGCTAAGGTGCCGGGCTGCGCGCCTGCTTTGATGCCCGAGAAGATGGCCTCGCTGGTGAACTTCACCGTCTGCGATGCCTGCACGACATTGGTGTTGGTGAAGGTGGCGTCTGTTGCTTGCAGCAAAGGCGAGCCGCCGAACTGAAGGCCGAGCTTCACGCCATAGGCGAAGGTCACGGGCGTCTCAGGCGTGTTGTTCCACCACGTATCGATGGCTGCGGAGCCTGGGCTATCCACGCCCTTCGTCACACCCAGCGAGCTGCCGGTGCAGGTGCCGAGGATGCGCACGAAGCTGCCGGTGTTATACACGTCGGTGAGGCGCACATCGGAGGCGTTGCGATACTTCTGTTCCTTCCAAGCAAGGGTCAGGGGTCGCGATGTCGCGCTACCATCGTTCATGGACATGGAGCGCACGATGACACTCGATTTGGTGGTCTGCGCGATGTTGTAGAGCCCCACATAGGAGATGCCGGGACCGTTGTAGGCGACGACCAAACCGGAGTTGCGATTCGGCTCGGTGTAGGGCGCGATGCCGATGCCCCAGTCGCCATCACCGCTGGTGCCCGTGCCTTTGCGACCGGTCGCGCCGATGTCGCGGCAGTAGCTGGTGTTGTAAGCGGAGTTCATGCGCAGCACCCACACGCGCTCATCGGTGCCTGTGACCGTGACCGCGCTAAGGTCGCCGGTTTTCGGATTGGATGACGCATTCCACGCGATGGTGCCATACGAGTAGCCGGCAAAAAAGATGTCGCCGCTCTTCGCATCGACAGTCACGCCAACAGGTTTCGCGACGAAGCCTTTGAACTGCTGGAAGCCCGTGGGCAGCAGCGCCACGAAGGTGCTGCGACTGCCACTCTGGGGATCGAGGATGTTGATGAACAACTGATTGAGCCCGCCGTTGGAGATGGTCATGGGCAGCACGATGTTGCCCTTCGTGTCGATGGCCACGCCGCCGAGTCGCCAGTCCTGGCCGTAGTCCACGACCCACAGCTCATTGCCATTGATGTCGAGCTTGTAGAGCACGTTGTTCGAAATGACGTAGAAGACCTTGTTCTTCGAGTCATACGCGAGCTGGCTACGCGATGCGTTCGCGAGCTTGCTGCCATTCGCCGTGGTGAAGATCTGACCGCCGCCATTGATGGTGGTGGTGCCGTTCACGGTGATGTCTTCCTTTGCCGCGACGCTGCCCGACACACTGCCTGCGAACATGTTCTGAATCACACCCGCGCCGGAGGTGGTGATGCTGCCGCCCATGTCACCCGCGACCTTGATGGTGTTGATGCGACCTGCATTGATTACGCCGGTCTCACTGATCTCGCTCACATCCAGGGTGCCGAGCACGCCCGTGGTGAGATCAGGATAGTCTTCAATCAACGTGACCGAACCACCGAGCGTCGCACCCACATAGAGATTCGTGATCGTGCCCGGATGCGCGACATAAACGGTGCCGAGCAGATCGCCCCACACATTCAGATCGCCAATGCCACCGGCCACGAGATAAGCCGACGCCGCCATCTCGCTCATGCTGATGGTGGTGATCAAACCAGAGGTCTGCACTGCACCACTGAGCGTGCCGCCGATGTCGATGCTGCCGAAGGATGCCGCGAGGATGTTGCCTGTGACATCGCCGGTGATGGTCGCTGCTGGGACAGCGCCATCGCAGGAGAGCCCGCCACTGAAGCTCGCGCAGTTGATCGTGGTCGTCGCAAAGCCCGCGAGCGAGACTCTGCCGGTGTAGCTCGCTGCATTCAACGCGAAGGTGCCGCCGTCGGCACCAGCGTTGATCGTTAAAGGCGTGTCTGGCGATGCGCTCGTCATCGTGACCCCATCCGCGCCTGAACCTGCATCGATCGTCATGTCTTCTGCTGCACCGTAGGTGACCACTTCGCTGCCCAGCGTGATGGTCGAGCTGGTGATCGTCATGGTGTCCGCTGCGCTGGTGCCGTTCACCGTGAATGAGGCCCATTGCGTGTCGTCATCGCTGCTGAAGCTGAAGGTGCCATTGCCTGTGCCTGCAAAGGTGGTCGTAGTGACCTCATCGACATGCGTGTAGAAGATCGGCGCGCTGGTGCCATCGGGCTCGGCTTCATCAATGCCGATGCCGTGCAGGAAGGTGTTGCCCGTCATGCTCACCGACACGTTGCGACTCGTGCTCGTGTTCGTGGTGCTGATGGCGGTGGCGTTGTTGGAGAAGGTGTTGTTGCGGATGCTGATCACGCAGGCGCTGCCGGTGCCGTTGATGACGTTCGTGATTGCGCCGGTGTTGTTGGTGAAAGCGCAGTTGGCGATGTCGATGCTGCCGTTGGTGTTCGCGATGGCAGGCGCTGCGCCACTGAGCGTGACGCCGCTGAGCTTCAGCTTCTGACCTGCGCCGACGATGAGTGTGCTGCTGGCGAGTGTGAGGTTGGAGGCACCCACGATCTCGACATCGCCAGTGATCGCTGGCAATGCGGTGGCGAGCGTGATGGTGCCGCTCAAGGCGGACAAGTCGATGACGCTCTTCGGTGTCGATGCCGCGCTGGTGATGACCTCACGCAAGGAGCCTGCACCGCTGTCGCCTGTGTTCGCTACAGCGAAGGGTTGCCGCCCATCCGCCAGCGCAGCGAAGGTGGTCGTGGCGCTAAGCGCACCATCGGTTGCCGTGATGGTGACCAGCTTGCTCTTCGTGATGCCTGACTCGGTCCAACTCCAAGTGCCCGCGTTGTCCTTCGTTACGGTGCCGGAAGAAGCCGTGAGCGTGACGGTCGCATTGCCATCGGGATCGGAGAAGGTGCCGGTGTTCGTGGCGGGTGTGCCTGCATCGAAGGTAATGGTCCCGTTGGTCGCGGCGATGGTGGGCGCAGTATTGGGTGCCACCGTGATGGTGAACTGCTGCGTTGCGGTGGTCAGCGCGGCTGTGCCGTTGATGCTGGCGTCGTCGGTAAGTGTGACGCCAATCGTAGCGGTGCCAGCGGTGCCGTTCGGCCTGTAGGTCAGCGTGCCGGCGCTGTCGATGACCGGCGCGCTGAGGAACATCCCGGCATTGGTGTTGCCGGTGATGCTGAAGGTGAGTGCCTGCGTGACTGTGCTGTCGCCATCGTCAATGGCCGTGGCCCAGCCTTCGACAATCTGCACATTGTTCGTTCCATAGGCCTTGCTCTGGTCAGCGCCCTTGGTGAAGCTGGGCATCTCATTCACGTTCGTCACATTGATCGTGAGATCCTGCGAGTCGCTGAGCGTGCTCGGCGTGCCGCTGTCCGTGGCCGTCACCGTGACGCTGAATGGTCCAGGCCCCGTTTCAAAATCAGGCGCGGTGATGAAGGTGAGCGCACCGGTGCCGCTGTTGATATTGAACAAGCCAGCGTTGGTGCCGCTCTTGGAATACGTGATCGTCTGCGCGGGCGTGTCCGTGTCCGTTGCGACGACCGTGGTCACCGCCGTGGTGTTCTCCGCGACGTTGATCGAAGCCGTCGCGCCACCGCCGTTGCTGGTGATCGTGGGCGCACTGTTCGTGACGGTGCTGGCGATGGCCGAGTTCACGAGCAGTTCGTTCGAGCTGAAGGTGCCGCCCGTGAAGGTGAAGTAACGCACTTCATCAATGCGGCCCGTGAACGTGCCGCCGACCTCCGTGCGTGCGAGAGTGCCGGGATTGCTCATCGCACGCGTGGTGCTGCCGACGGAGGTGCCGTTGACGAACAAACGCGCGGTGCCGTTCTCACGCACGAGCGCGAGATGCACGCGCGTGCCGATGCTGACCGGAGCAGCCAGCACACGAGCGCGATTGCCATCCCACGTCACCCACCATTCCGCTCCTGACTTGTGAATGGTCCAGCCCGCCGTTGATGGATTGCGATTGGCCACGACGACGCCGTCGGTGCCATCGGCAGTGACGAAGCATTCGACGCCGAAGTTATCGAGTTGGAAGCTGGAGGCGAAGAACTGGCCGATCAAGCCACCGTTGCTCGCTGCGAAGTTCGCGCACATCGTGCTTTGTCCGTTCAAGCCGACGGGTGTGCTCACGTTGGTCGAGTAAGTGACGGCTGCTCCTGCCGTTAGGTTGTTGTTGCCGCCAACCGAGTCGATGGCCGTGACAAAGTTCGCTCCTGCAACGCCGTTCTCGGTTTCACCGAGCCGGTAGAAGTCCACCCTGGTCAGCACTGATTGCGCGACGCGGACAACGAAGCTGCCCGTCGTGGTTTGCCCGAGTGAGTTGGTCGCGGAGACGTTCACCGTCGTGTCGCCAACCGGGAAGGCACTGCCCGAAGGCGGTGTCGCGGTGGGTGTGACGGTGCCATCGACGGAGTCTGTCGCTGTGACGGTGAAGCTCACCGTGCCACCTCCTGTTGTGAGCGAGAAGGCCTTCATCGGCGAGGTCGGCAGCGTGAGCACAGGTGCAGCAGAGGCGAACGCAGCACAGAGCATCATCATCGCGAGGCAAAGCAACGTTCTCGCGAGTAGGAGTCTAGGCTTTAGCCGAAACCGGCGGCAAGAACGCGCAGCGTTCGAGCCGAATAAAGCGTAGTCGTCGCAGCACACACCTCGCGCTCCGCGCATCGGCGTGTTTCGGCTAAAGCCTACACTCCTACTCGCGCGAGCGGTGAATTGGGTGAATTGGGTGATCATTTGAAACAAAGAGTTCATGAGTGGGAAATGGGAAGAGAGGTTTAAATCAGGCATGACTGCGGCGCGTTGAAGTCATAGGCCACGCGGTCGGTGCCGCACTTGACGAGGACGGCCACTTGGCCTGCGTCGTTGATGGGCTTGGGCCCGGTAGGCACGTTCTTTGACCAGACGGATTGCACATCGAAGCCGGTGATCGTCTTGGTCCCCGTGCCCACCGAAATGGTGTCCCCTGCGAGCGCGATGGGCACTGGCGTATCGGTGCCCTCGACGTTGTAGTAGAGCACCTCCTTCGTCGCGTAGTCTCCGTAGTCGGGCTGCACGGTCGCACGGATCAAGCCCTTGCCGCCGCCGGATACAAAGAGGCCGCTGGTGGTGAAATAAAAGAGCTGCTTAATGGAGTTCCGCGGAAGGCCCGGCGCGAGGGCACCCTCTCTGAGCAGGATCTTGCCATCACTGGCTGCCCTGCCATTGCGCGGCGAACGAGCCACGAACTTGTCGGGAACAGCTTTTGCCTGATACACCGGTGCCTCGAAGTAGATCGAGCCGCTGTCACTCATCATCGCACGGACGATCCCTGGAAGCACACGAGAGGCCTGTGAATTCATCGGCAGATTCCAGGATCCTGGGTTGAGGTAACTCACGTTATCCAACAATTGGTTCGCTTGAGGGACATCCGTCCCCGTCGGTGACTCCACCCCGAGTCTCGGCTCGGCCAACGCTATCCCCGCCGCGCCACAAAGCGCGAACACGAAGGCCAACAAAGAGCGATGTAAACAAACAAAGAAAGCGCAGGGCGCTTTCGCGGGCAGGAGGAGTTGAGAGAGGTTGAGCATGGTGATCTGCGAGTGTTCACCTGCTTCTCCCCCGTTTCTGGACCGAGTGAGAAAAAATTGTTGGAGAAAGTTTACGGAGCGAGATCGAAACGTGGATCGAGTGTGTGCGGCGGAAGAGATTTGGTTCAC
>JAPLUM010000027.1 GCA_026397605.1 Verrucomicrobiota bacterium
GTGGCTAGGATCCTCAATAGCGCTGAAGGTGAATCCACCTGGGCGAGTTTTTTCTCATAAGCCAGCGCCGCCTCACCTTCACAGATGAGGATACCTTCAGGCGTGAGCAAGGGAGTCAACATGCCGGCACATACGCCACAGATCGGTCAGGCAGTAAAGGACTCTTGTCAGATGGTCAGTGAATTCTACTGACGATAAATCACGACCACATTCGCGCCGGGTGCGTTTGGCGCGCTATCAAAGCCAAAGCCGACCGTTTGCAGTAGCGCAGCTTCGACTCCGCTTTCGATGAGGTATTGGCGGGCGGCCTGGGCGCGACGCTCGGAAAGGGAACGGGCAAAGTCTTCAGGCAGGCCTGGAGGTGCGTAACCAGCGATGAGGTAGCGATCCTTTGCCGTTTCAGGCGAAGCTGCTAGAGGACTCAAAAGACGACGATGAATGCCTGTGAGCTGAAAGCTGCTGCCGATAAACTCCAAGGCAGGACAGGCGGGCTTGAGGGAGCTTTGCAGCGGGCTGGTGAAGCCGTCACGAGTACCAAGCGCATAGACCACCTCAGCGGCGGGTTCTGATGAAAGCCCCGGTAAATGACTGCAACCCGTCAGCACGGACAGTGAGGCGACGAGAGCGCTAAGAGAGAGAAAAAGACGGTTCATTTCATCCAGCGCGGTTCGGTGATTTGGCCCTGACCGCTGACAATGACGCGGCGATGCCCAGTGGAAAGTTGGTGAACATACAGGCTACCCTTTTGACTGTAAGAGAGGTATTGGCCATCGGGGCTCCAGGAGGGATGGCTGGCACCGCCTTTCTGAATCACGCGGGAGGAACCTCTAGGCCAGCCTTTGACGACTACCGCCAGTTCACCGCCGATCCGAGTGGTGAAGGCGACACGGTCAGCCGTTGGGGAAAATTCTGGATCTGCGCAAAAGTCGTAACCTGTGCGCCACCGGATGAGCTTGGCCTCAGCTTCGTTCGTTTTAGGAACCTCGGTGACATAGAGTCGGGAGCCATTGCCTCGGTCATCGGCAAAGATGACCTGCTGACCATCCGGGTGCCAGGCCGGGCTGGATGGGGCACCGGTGCTGTCACTGATGCAGGCGGCGCTGTTGGCATTCAGATCAGTCACAAAGATCTCTGGATTGCCCAGGAAACTCATGACGACGGCCAGCCGTTCCCCATCAGGCGCAAAGGAGGCACCGAAGCTGCTGCCGGGGGTGTCTGTAACCGTGCGCTCCCAGCCCTGTCCGAGATCGAGCACCTGAACGATGGGAAAGCCACTGGCGTAACTCGTGTAGGCAATGGTGGTACCATCCATACTCAGGGTGGGGGAAACACAGCCATGGCTGTGATGGGTCACTTGCTGGAGATCTTGGCCATTGGAATCACAAAGGTAAACCTGCTTCGTCCCAGTCTTATCACTCACAAAGACGATTCGACTGGTAGCCAGACCTGGCTTTCCGGTGACGGCTAAAATCAGATCATCAGCAAAGGCTTTGAGATTTTCATCCAATCCTGGAGCCGCATAGGTGCGATCCAGGATCTCTTTCCCAGCCCGATTCACCAGCCGACCAGTGACACGTCCGCCGACGGAGTTAGCCGTCACGGTAAATTCGGCATCGGCATTGGTTAGCTTAAACTGACGGGTAGCAGTCAACTCCTCCACCAATGCCCTGCGCGCACTCTCGCCCGTGCCCCCAGTAAAGGTGCCAAGACTCAGAGTAGGAGCCGCCTTCACGGCAGTCAGCTCAGCTTTCCCCTTCCAGAACTTCAGCCAGCCGGGTAGAGTGGCCGCAGAAAGCGGTGAGACGATAGAGCTCAGGCAAAGAAAAAGGAGGATGGTGCGGTGTGCTGGCATCTATTCGATCTGAAAATTGACGCGCAACTCATAGCGCTCTTTGGGGAAATTCGAAGGAAGAGTCACAGGAATCTTTTTGAGCCGCTCCGCCGCCTGGCGAATAGACGCATCCAGCAGGCTGGAGCCAGAGGCCGTTTTCATCGAAGCGTCCGCGATGCTGCCATCACGCAGGATGGAGATTTCCATCGTGGCACGGCGCTGAGACGGCGGCACGGACTGGGCTGGCGGTGCTGTCCACTCTTTGAGGATGGACTGCTGTAGAGCTTTTTCCACAGGCCCCATGTCTGCACCACCGGCTTCGACATCTTCAGCACGCTCATTGGCATT
>JAPLUM010000477.1 GCA_026397605.1 Verrucomicrobiota bacterium
ACTCGAAAGAGCGCGGCCCCGTTGAAGCTTCTTATACAGGCCTCGGCTGCAATGCGGGTTGCTGGGCCATCCGCACTCGAAAGAGCGCGGCCCCGTTGAAGCGGATTACACCAAGCGATGGCACCACGAGTCAGACCGCCATCCGCACTCGAAAGAGTGCGGCCCCGTTGAAGCCATGGCTCAAAACTTTTGAGCCCCGAGGCGCGGCTATCAGGGCGTGCCGAGGATGTTCTTATTTTATTGCGGCTAATTGCACGCTCTGATAGTCGTGCCGAGGCAAATTTTTTGCCGGAATGGGGTACGTAGTAGGGGGCAGAAGGCTGCAACTGGCTGACCAAAGAGTCGGGGTCGAGCTTTGAGCTGGGGGCCGTTCTGGGTGCTTGGTTCTTTGTTCTTGGTGAAAAGATCCCTGGAAGATAGTCTTGCAGATAGTCTTTGAACCAGCGCAAACAACTGACTGGTTTTCGATTCGGCGGAGAACGGGGGCAGGCAACTGGCTGACAAATGAAGGCGGTCAAAATGAACCCACAAACCAAACAATGGCATTGGCTGTGCCAACCCACTTAAAATTGAAGTCAACGCAGCGTTCCTCCTTTGTCGGGCTTCGCAACTCGGCTATGAATAAACTCCACTAAGCGGCAAATCGCTTCTCTGGATAAGATTGAGTGTCTAATGCGTTCTATCATCCGACTCTTCACTTATGATGCACCACCTTCTGCTTTCACTTTTCCTGTCTCTGAGTTTTTCTCTCTCTGCTGCCCAGTGGCAGATTAGCACCTTTGCGGGCACTGGTCAGCCAGGGGGCGCAGGTGATGGTGGTCCAGCGGCGCAGGCCCAGATCGATAATCCTTTTGGCCTGACTCGTGGGCCTGATGGCGCGCTCTACTTCTGTGAATACACGGGACAACAACGTTCAATCTGCCGCATGAGCTCCGATTCGATGCCAAGGGCGACCTCTACATCGTGGATATGACCAATCATGCCGTGCGTAAGATCGACATGAAGAGCGGCATCATCACTACCCTCGCAGGCAACGGCAAGCCCGGTTACAGCGGCGATGGTGGTCCCGCAGTGCAGGCGCAGTTTAAGCAGCCTCATAGCCTGCAATTTGGGCCGGACGGAAGTCTTTACATCTGTGACATTGGCAATCATGTGATCCGTCAAATCGACATGGTGTCGGGTCGGATCAGCACCTTTGCAGGCATCGGTAAAGCCGGACCTACGCCGGACGGTTCGCCAATCTCCGGCACAGCTTTGAATGGTCCACGTTCCTTGGATTTTGATAAGGCTGGCCATCTTTGGCTCTGCACCCGGGAGGGAAACCAGGTCTTCAAGTTTGATCTGGCTGCTGGGAAGATTCACCACATGGCAGGCACGGGTAAAAAAGGGGTCACTGGTAACGGTGGTCCAGCTAAAGAAGCCACCCTGAGCGGCCCCAAGGGAATCGCCATTGATGCCGAGGGTAACGTTTGGCTGGCTGATTGTGAAAGTCACACCATCCGTGTGGTGGAGGCCAAGTCAGGCCATCTGCAACTCGTCGCAGGCAGTGGAATCAAGGGCGGCGGTGGAGAAGGTGATCCACTGAAGTGCGGTCTTGCGAGGCCGCATGGAGTCTATGTCGATGCTGACGGCTCTGTCTTCATTGGTGATAGCGAGACGCATCAAGTCCGCGTCTTGAGGCGGAAATAGCGCCGACCGGTTCCACTAGAAAACGGCCTTTCGGTGAAAGAGCCAGCTTTCTAGCAACAACAAGGCGAGCACGGCCCAGAGCAGTAAGACGGGCCAGTCACCGACGCCCGCAGTGGCTTTGATGGCTGGCAATGCGGATGTGATTGGGGCGTCCCGATTGAGAGTCGGCAGATCCGTCTCTGTGGCTGAAGCTAGGATGCTGGTGCCCCGACGTTCATTGGACTGCCAGGCACCGATGTGCTGGATGAAAAGCAGGCCGTTGGTAGCTTCCTGTGTGGACTCTTTGAACTGTTCGCCATCCCATTCGTTCCATTGAATTAGACCAGTCTCATTGAGTAAATCACCTGGATGCTGGGGGCGTAGCTCGCTCATGGCATCGTTGTTTTCGGCGCACCAATACAGAGCATTGCCGAGCAGTAGAGGGAAGGCTGGAAGCAAGGCTAACTGCTCTGAACGTGCTGGAGAGAAAGCACTGATGACTAGGCGTTGCCCGGAGGTTTCTCCTGCCGCTAGGATAGGCTCAGCACCTGCCATCCAGAGGGGTTCCAATGAACCTTCCACCTGAAGCACGCTGGTCTGAGTGACTGCCAGGCGGCTGGTGTTTACGCGGAAGAGAAGGGGATGGTCTGGTGCTACACTGCGCACAGAATCATGCGGCAGCCCTGGCTCTTGGAGTCTGCGCAGTTGCACGGGCCCGAGGCTTGCAGGTGGATTCAGTGCAATCACGGGACGATCCGTGGGCCAGCTATCTGGCAGCCAACCTTCAAAAACATACACGTCGGGTTTGTCTTTCAGCGGCCAGGCAGCAGGCGTACCTTTGAGGATTTCTATCCGACCCGCCTCGATCATGGAGGTCATGGCTAGTTCCGTGAATGGATCGGCTTTTTCAGCAACCCAGGCGACGATGATCGGCCTCGTCTGAGGTAACTGAGAAGCCACGGCATCATCCCAGCTCAGCACATCTCCTGGCGTTTTAAGCTGGAGTTCCAGGCGTTGACCACGCACTCCTTCCATGGGTAAAATCAGAGTGGTTGACTCGCCTGGGGCTATCTCTAGCTCGCGTAGCTGAGCTAATCTGCCAGCCAGCGTGAGTTCGAGCGTGGAGGTGATTTGAGTCGTGTTCGTTTTGGCGGCGCCGACTTTGACAAAGGCCTCATAGCGATCCCTAGCCATGGGTGACTGGCGAATCTGAAAACCCGTGATGCCGACGTTCACCGGAGTCTCCATGGCTGCATCTAGGAAAGCGTAGCGAAGGTCGCTGATGTCCGAAAACGCGCTGTCTCCCGAGTGCCAGATTTGGGATTCCGACTCCAGCTCAGCTAAGCGGCGGGTCACGGTCAATGCGGCATCGGGTCGGCCCTCCATGGGGAGGGGTTGCAGGTCAGTCAGTAGCCGTAGGCATTCGCGGCGGTTGCGGCTTCTGGAAAGGAGGACTTGCGGCTTGGAATCAAAGGCCACGAGGGATAGGATGACCTGATCGGGTAGTGTTTTTAACCGCTTTTGCAGTAGAGTCTTGGCCACGTCCATCCGCGTTTTTCCGTCGCCATCCCGTGCTGCCATGGAGGCGCTGCGATCCACGACGATTACCACGGCTCCAGGCGCATTTTTGCTCCCACCACCAGCGGGTCGTCCTAGCGCTAACGCGGAGAGTAGAATCACGAGTAAGGTCAGCAGCAGCGACAACCACTTTTTGAGCTTCCTTAGCCAGGCCGATTCTTGATGTTCGCGGGACAGTGAGCGGAAGTAAAGCAGCGTCGAGTCCGGCACCCGCCTGGCACGTTTCCGAAATAGATACAAAGCCAGCGGGATCAGCGCTAGCCAGGCTAGATGGAGAAGGTGAGGTGAGAGAAAATGCATGGCGGAACCAGTGCTCGGGCCGCATCATAGCAGCAGACTCCGCAGTCAGTCATCTAGGAAGTGGTGGTGAAAGCTAGAATACAGTTAGTGCCGTCAGCGCCCCTGCTGCAATTCCAGCCACTTCAGCAGATCCATGCTGACTTCCGCCCGCTGCACGTCATGGAGGAGCAAATGATAGCTGCGGGTGTACCAAAGCAGCCGCTTCGTGGGTGAGCGCACTTGGCTGAAAAGGGTCTGCACCTGATCTGGGCTGCTGAGGATGTCATTGGGTGAGGCTAAAAAGAGCACAGGCATGCGCAGGCGTTTGGCGGCGCTGGGGTTGGCATCTAGAAGGCGACCTATCTCAGTCAGTAAACGCAGACTGAAGGCATTCAGGTGGTGTTCAGTGACTGCCATCTGGCTGCCATGAGTCGTGGTGCTGGTGACTTGAATCTTCTTTTCATCCACACCGGCTAGATCTCCCAACGAATAGCGTGATCGAGGTGACAGTGTGGCTGCTGTTTCTAGAAGCAGACGGCGGAAGCCTGACACGGCCATTTTTAAACCGGCAACGGGGGAGGCTAGGATGATGCCATCAGGATCACGGCGGTCGGGCAGGCGGTTCGCTGCTGTATGCAGGCAGATCAGACTACCTAGGCTCTCGCCATACCAGAAAACCGGGGTGCGTGGGTGCTGCCGTTTGACGAGTAAATGGAATGTCTCCAGATCACGGAGCCATTGCTTGGCAGACTCGATATCTCCCCGATCACTGACCACCGGATCGTGACCCTGACCGCGCAGATCATAAGCGTAAACCGTGTATCCTTTTTTTGGCAGTGTATCGCCGATGAACCAAAAATCTGAAGTAGCGCCGCTGAGGCCATGCACAGCGATGACGACACCTCGTGAGGTTGTTCCCGGAGCCGGTTTCCAGATTTGATACGGCATCACTTTTCCATCATAGCTAGTCCAATCCTGTGCTCGTAACGCAGGTCGCGTGATTGGCTTGGGCAGACTGCTACAGGAGAAAAGCGCTGCCATCAAAAACAGCAGCGTCAGACGCAGGAAAAGGGTCATGGATGGGGCGCATGTCGCAGCGCAGCGGAGACGAAAGATGCCTGTGCCGCCACGCGATGATCCAGGTTAAATTCGGAGGGTGTTTCAAAGGTGAGGGTGATCGGACAACCAAGTTGCCAGAGCACGATGGCCTCGGGTAGGCCAGGGAAATTAGGGGGAAGCTTGCTACGGCGGATGATGCCACCGTTGGCGCGGCTACCCTCGATCACGCGGCGTGGATCTGCCTTGATGCGTTGGGTGCAGGCTGCCATGAGTTTTTGGCTGATGGATAGTTTGGCGGCGCTGAGCTCGTAAAGATAACAGCCTTGAGAATCAAAATCCTCATGCAGGCAAACCGCGATGCGTAGCTTACGCTCAAGAATGAGTTTCTGCCAGGGGCCCGTGATCGGATCATCGAGTCGGTCAAACCGGCGATTGATATCCAAACCGCGATTGTCGAGGCGGGTGTTATGGCGCAGACCTTGTGGATTAAAGCAGGGAAAGATGAGGAAAGAGCCCTCGCGGAGTGTTTGGATATGATTCTCTGCCCAGATCAGCAGCCCCCATGCCGAGCCTGCTTCATCCCCATGCACACCCGTGGAGAGGTAATCTGTTGCCACAGTCGGTCTGCGCTTGGGGCTTTCCAAATAGAGGATTTTTTCTCCATCTACCTCTGCCAGCACACGCATGCGCAGACCTGCCAGGCGGGCAACGACGCGCCAGCGTGAGATCAGCGTGCGCGAATCATGAGCTTGGTGGAGGGGTAATGGCGACACTTCCTGAGCATGGCGTTAATCGCGCTCATTTCAAATGCAGGCTGCAATGAATCGACGCTGGTCAATTCACCCATCCCACTTCATGGTGGACATTCCATTCAGTGCAACATCTCTACATCCACATCCCATTCTGTCACCGCGTCTGCCCCTACTGTAGCTTTTACAAGCATACACCTGGCGCTACTCCAATGGCTGAGTTTGTCGATGCAGTGCTCACCGAAGCTAAAAAACAAAGCGCACGCTACGATCTGGATTTGCAGACCGTCTATCTAGGGGGTGGCACTCCCACAGCACTGAGTGAGACCCATTTGGAAAAGCTACTGAGCGGATTGCGTGAAACGTTGGATCTCTCAAAAGTAAAAGAGTTCACCTGTGAGGTGAATCCACGCACTGTCACAGAATCCAAAGCTGCCATGATGCGTGCTCAAGGCATTGATCGTATCAGTCTGGGGATCCAGGCCTGGGATGACGCCACCTTAAAGACTCTCGGCCGCGATCACGCGCCTGCGGATGCTGAGGAGACCTATCATCTTCTGCGCGGGGCAGGCTTTCGCAGCGTGAACGTGGATCTCATGTTTTCCATTCCTGGGCAGAGTCTGGAGACTTGGCTGAAAACGGTCCAGCATACGATCTCATTGGGACCGGATCATATCTCCGCCTACAATCTGAATTACGAGGAAGACACCGAGTTCTTTGAGCGCCTGCATCGTGGTCAGTATCGTGAAGATCAGAGTCAGGATGCTGAGTATTTTGACGGCGCTCTGCAGTTGCTTCAAGGCGCAGGCTACGAACATTATGAGATCAGCAATTATGCCCGCGTCGGCCACCGCTCTGCGCATAACGAGAGCTATTGGCTAGGGGAAGACTATCTCGGTCTAGGTCCCAGTGCCTTTTCCACAAGACTGAATCACCGCTGGCAAAACATTCCAGATACCACGCGCTACCTGGAGCTTATAGCTGCTAATGAAGACACGGCCTTGCCAGGTGAACATCTCACGCCTGACCAGCGCCGCACCGAGCGCTTTGGACTGGAATTACGAACGGAGCGTGGACTGCCATATGCCCTCGTTCGTGGGCCAGAGCAGCGTATGGTTCAGATTCTTCAAACGGAAGGTTTGCTGGAAGTTCATGAAGACCACATCCGCCTGACACGTGTCGGTAAACCGCTTGTTGATTCTGTCGCTGTTGCCCTGTTGGGCGATGGTGATGAAGACTAACCCGCAGTCGCGGCGCGTCACGAAAATAGAAATCCTCGATCAACTT
>JAPLUM010000169.1:0-5897 GCA_026397605.1 Verrucomicrobiota bacterium
GAGGGTGGTCATGCTGTTCGCCCTCGATGGTCTTCATCGGATAGGCACGGGTCATGGTCACGCCGCTGGTGCCGATGATGGGCCAGAGGTACGTTTTATTGGCCTGATCAACGACCAGCTCGGTGAAGAAAGCTCCATCCAAGTTCACAATCGCTCCACCAGCAGGTGTCATCTCGATGGTGAATAAGGCAGCCTGGGTAGGCGTCAGGTAGCAAAGAGCAGTGAAAGCTAGCAGGGATGTGATCTTCATAGTGAATGGTTTCTAAGAACGTGTCGTGTGCGGCGTTTCTTCCCGTCATGTTTCGACTTTTCCGCCCGACTCTCTTCTGCTTCACCCTTTCGTTTTTCAGCATAGCCATGGCGCAGCTGGGACCCAACGGTGCCACAGCTTCTTTCAAAGGCAGCCTACCACCAAAACCCTCTGCTGCACTCTCTGCCGATCAAGAGGCGGCTATCGAGAAAGAACTAGCGCTGGTGAAGGCCGAGTTCGAATCGGTGAAAAAACATGATCGCTCAGCTGATGCGGCCATCTTCATTAAAGCCGTCCGCTATGCGCTGGATTTCGATGAATGGTATGACAAGAAGCCAGAAGATGGCGTGAAAAAAGCCAACGCTCTGCTGGATGAAGCTAAAAAACGCATTGCCGCGCTAAAGGAAGATAAGACTCCATGGATGGATGGGCCTGGGCAAAAGGTGCTGGGTTTCTACTCAGACATCGACGACTCACCACAGCCTTATGGCGTGGAGATCCCGGAGGATGTGCAGATCGGCCCAAAACAGATCCCCATGTGGGTCTGGCTGCATGGTCGCGGCGATACGGCGACGGATCTGCATTTTGTTTACAGCCGCTTGATGGCCAAAAAGCCGGGGCAATTCCAGCCGAAAGGTACCATCGTGATTCATCCTTTTGGTCGCTACTGCAATGGCTGGAAGTCGGCCGGTGAGACGGATGTGTTCGAGTGTCGTGATGATGCCGTCAGACGCTTCAATGTGGATGAAGACCGCATCGCTCTGGCTGGCTTTAGCATGGGCTGAGCAGGAGCCTGGCACATCGGCGCGCATTATGCGGATCAGTGGGCCTGCGTGCATACGGGAGCTGGCTTTGTCGATGTAAAGCGCTACCAGAAGCTCACGCCAGAGAAGTTTCCCCCAGCCTATGAGCAGACGCTTTGGAATGTCTATGACGTGCCGCCCTATGCGCGGAACTTCAAGAACGTGCCGCTGATCAGCTATAGCGGAGAGAACGATGGCCAGCGTGATGGCGCAGACTACATGACCGAGGTCTTTGCCAAAGAAGGCATGACCCGCCCGCATCTCATCGGCCCAGGCACGGGACATAAATACTATCCCGAGACGATCAAAGAGGTGCAGGCCTGGATCGAAAAAGCGGTCGAGAAAGGGCGTGATCCGATGCCGAAGAAAGTCGTGCTGCAAACTCGTTCTCAGCGGTACGGTAAGATGTTTTGGGTCACACTCCTACAATCAGAGAAGCCTTTTGAAGACACCAGGATCGAAGCCGAGATCGTAGATGGCGGTAAGCTTATCGAAATCAAAACTACCAACGTTTCAGCACTATGGCTGGATGGAGATAGACTGAAGCTCAATGAACTTAGCGTGAGCATCAATGGTCAGAGGGTGCGTGAGCCACGAAATTATTCGACTTCAGTGAACGAATACAGTTTCTCTTTGTTTGCTGACAAATGGTCCTGCGTTTCAGATAAGGAAGCTAGCAAAGCCTTGATGAAAGTTGGCGGCAGTTCCATGGAAGATGGGCTGCTCCGTCGCTTCATCGTCGTGCTACCAGAAAAAGCATCAGGAAATGCCAAGGTAGATGCCTGGGTGAAACAAGAAAGCGATCACTTTATCCAGCGTTGGCGTAGTCTGATGCGCGGTGATCCTATCGTTATGACGAGTGAGCAGATCATGCGAAGAACTTACGGGCATGCTGAAACCTTTTTGCTGTGGGGAACACCTGCCTCGAATCCTGTCATCTCGCGCTGGTTGAAAACGCCAAAAGAGTTTAATTATCAATGGCCTGATAAAGGCAAAGTTCCCGCTACATGGGATGCCAAGACCATTACCGTCGGCTCGCAGACTTTTGACGCCACAAATCAAGTTTTGGTGATGGCCTACCCCTGTATCAACAAGAATTTCTATCGGGGCAACTGGGGTAACGCTTCCATCATCCTAAACACAGGCCTCACCTTCCGTGAGGCGCATGATAAGACCAACTCGCTGCAAAACCCCAAGCTACCTGATTGGGCTATTTTAGACATCTCGCAGCCTCCAAATGCAGAAAGCGCGGGTAAGGTAACTGCTGCTGATTTCTTTGATGCCAACTGGCAGGCAAAGTGATCGCTGACAGTGTCTTATTCAGGTCGAATCTAGGCAGGCTTTGTGAGCATTGATTGACAAATCGTTGATTCGATCGCGTATAGTTAAATCATGTCTCCGTTAGATCTTACCGCACACGCACTCAGCATCAATCGCCGCACCTTTCTTTCCCAGTCTGCCTATGGGCTGGGTGGCATGGCTTTGGCGTCATTAATGACAGAGGCTCAAGGGGGAGTGGCTGGGGCGATGCTAAAACCGCATCTGCCGGTGAAGGCCAAACGGGTGATTTTCCTCTGCATGGCAGGTGGGCCTTCGCACCTGGAGACTTTTGATTGGAAGCCGAAGCTGGCTGAACTGGATGGAAAGGCTTTTCCTGAGTCCTTCACGAAAGGGCAGCAACTGGCGCAGCTGCAAGGGGCAGAACTCAAGGCGCGAGGTGCCTTTTGTGGCTTTAAAAAGTGGGGGCAGAGTGGACAGGAGATTTCAGAGTTGTTTCCGCATCTAGGCAGCGTGGCAGATGATCTTTGCATCATCCGCTCCATGAAGACAGAGCAGATCAATCATGACACGGCTCATGCATTCATGAATACCGGCAGTATCATCAAAGGACGCCCCAGTATGGGCTCTTGGTTGCTGTATGGCTTGGGGTGTGAGACAAGTGATCTACCTGGGTTTGTCGTGCTGACATCCGCAGGAAAAACGGGACAACAACCAGTGTCTGCACGCCAGTGGTCGGCTGGTGTCCTGCCCAGCAAGTATCAAGGCATTCAATTTCAGTCGAAAGGTCAGCCTGTGCATTATCTTGGCAGTCCAGACGGAGTCTGCCAAAGCACACAGCGACAGGTTGTGGACGAGGTGAAACGATTGAATGGCATGCTGGCAGAAGAAAAGCTTGATCCTGAAATCCAGACCCGGATCACCCAGTATGAGATGGCTTTCAAAATGCAGTCCAGCGTGCCAGACCTCATCGACATGAAGACTGAGCCTCAGCACATCTTGGACATGTATGGTGTGAAGCAGCCAGGAGATGGCAGCTTTGCTTCCAACTGCTTGCTGGCAAGAAAAATGGCCGAACGCGGCACACGCATGATCCAGCTTTATCATCGTGCCTGGGATCACCATGGCGGTATTGTCGATGGCATGAAATCTGCCGCAGCCGATGTCGATCAGGCGACGGCTGCACTGATTCGCGATCTTAAACAACGCGGGATGCTGGAAGACACGCTGATCTTATGGGGAGGCGAGTTTGGCCGAACCCCCATGGGGCAGGGGACGGGGCGTGATCATCACATTCTAGCCTTCAACGTTTTTATGGCTGGCGGCGGTGTGAAACCAGGATTCAGCTACGGTGCCACAGATGAGCTTGGTTATCGCTCAGTGGAAGATGTTGTCCATGTCCACGATCTCCATGCCACGATGCTGCATTTGTTGGGCATTGATCACAAACGTCTGACGGTGAAATTTCAGGGACTGGATGTTCGACTCACAGGTGTTGCCGGCAATTTGGTCAAAAAGGTGCTGGCTTAACCACCTCACTTGCCTTTGAAAATTGGCAAACTTATCTGCCAGCGCATGGCCGCTAACCGAAGTGCCAGAATCGCCAGCATGCCGATGTAACGGTGCACCGATGATGAACCTTGAGTTTTTTCCAGGATCACAAACAGGCTAGCCCCACCAAAGATGGCTGTTGAGTAGAGGTAAGTTGCAGGCTGGAAAACGAGGGGAAGTTCATTTCGTAGCACATCCCGAATGATACCTCCGGCTACGCCTGTGATAACCCCCATGAAAATAGCGACGGATGTGGGGGCCTGTAATTGCAGCGCCTGCTCCGTGCCGATGATCCCAAAAAGAGCAATGCCGAAAGCGTCAGCAAGACCTAGGGTACGCTCTGGGAATTTAAATCGTCTGGCCAGAAAGAAGGTCGCGACGGCTGCGACAAGTGAACAGATGAGGAAATCTGGTGAAGAAATCCAAAAAACGGGTTGTTTGCCAAGACAAAGATCGCGCAGCGTTCCGCCACCTAAAGCCGTAGCCAGCGCCAGCATTATGGCCCCGAAAAGATCCATGTGCTTACCACTGGCGGCGAGTACGCCAGAGATAGCGCAGACCGCACATGCGGCATACTCGATCCAGAGTGGCATGAATTTGGCGTGCTACAGCTTAGTGCGCAGTTTCAGCCTTCTTTTCAGGGATGTGGGCAGCTGGCGCAGCATGGGCATCTGCTTTGCTGTGCTCAGCAGGCTTAGCATGATCATCGTGCTTTGTTTCGCCATGACCTGCAGCTCCGTGGTCTTTATGCATGCGTTCATGAAGGACCTGAGTCTTTTCCCAGGAATGTTTGCCGCAGGAAGTGGCGGAAACAATCAGAGTGGCTGTGGCAAGGGCGATGAGGGCAGTCTTTTTCATGAGGGGGCGGAAGAGAAGGTCCATTATGGTAGAAGCAGAAAGCCTCCATGCAAAGGTCTTTTCATATGAGTTCAATATGGGGGCGTTTTTGCCTGGGCTCTCTGTTCCTGAAAGTTTTGAGATTATTCAAAAACAGCCTCAATGACATCGCCACCAGTTGGATCGACGAGCTGGCTTTTAACCAGATCAAAGGAACTGCCACGCATGAAGGGCTGGATATAAAGTTTCTGTTTCCGGCGGAGTAGGTTCTCCTTCACGATCATGACTTGCTGGAAGTCCACACGATCCTGAAAGTCGGAAAACCAATACAGGGCATCAGCTTGGCGGACCTGCTCACTCAGCAGGGCCGTCCAGGTATAACCGACCCCGACATAATGGATAAACCACGTCTGCTGACGTTTTGCCAACACGCGGTAGATGCTTTCCCCTGGAATCACGTCGCTAGGTTTGAATTTAAATTTTCTAGCTTCATCGAGAGGCGACATGCCACCCATGCGCCAGAATCTCTCAAACTCACTGCCTGAAGTGCGGAAGAGTTCTTCGCCATCTAGGCCTCTCGGTGGCGGACTATCCAAGCCGCAGCCTGGAAAGAGAATGACGATGCTACCCTTGGCCACTTTATCCAATTCTTCGAGAACTCGTGGCAGATAAGGCACCATGGAGCTGGACACATCCAGAACTAGAGCAAGACGCTTGGCTTTGATTTCCCTTCCAAACATGGACAGTGGCTGGAAGACCATTCCACCTTGAGATCCGAGTCCCATACTCTTTCCAAAACCACCAGCCCCACCCAGTCCACCCATTTTGGTGCTAGAGAGCAGATCGCTGGACTTTGGAAGGTCCATGAGATCTGGAGCATCGTCAGGAAGAATGATGTCAGAGATGGCGTTGATGGCGATTTTTCGCATCGGCACGGGCTTATTGAGCCAAGTCTTTTTCTTTTGTTGAATCTTGTGATCAAGCTCCTGGGAGGCTGCTGCTCCCTGCTGAGTCCCGCCGGGTAGAAAATCGACTTGCTCGTCTAAAAGACCCTGATTGATCACCAAAAAGAATCCACCACCAATGATGAGGCAGTGAATAGCCACACTGATGGCTAAAGAGCGACCTCCCCACTTTTCCCATTTTTCACGCAGGGCTGATTTAAGCTGGGTTTCTTT
>JAPLUM010000169.1:5938-8926 GCA_026397605.1 Verrucomicrobiota bacterium
AGCCGCAGGCTGGTTTTCATCGCCCGGGGTGAGTTGGGATTCAGGCTCTGGATTGGCTTTCTCACGCAGCGGCTCAATAGACGGCTCCTTGCTGCTCGATTCCACTGGCACTGAGGTAACGGTTGGAACGATTTTTGTTGGGATGAAGACCTGGGTCACGACTCCTGATTCTGGCTCGCTCGCAGGTGGTGCATTGCGTCGAATAACGGAACGCTTCTTGCTCGAAAGGTCACTCCTTGTCCCGATCTCGACGGGTGTGGAGATGAGCGGCTTCACCTCAGGCATCTGCATCGGTGGCAAGGCTGCCGATGGTGAGTCTGGATCAAGATCTAAAAGTTCTGCCCAGTCATCCTGCAAGACAGGGTGCGTCTCAGGCTCTGTGGGTGTGTTAGCTTGAGGCTCAGGAACGGAAGTTGCGCTGATTTTTGAGCGCCGTTTTTCAGCAATTTGTTTCCACAACTCTGCCTTGGCCTGCTTGGCGGCGTCAGCGCTGGCATCTGCTGTTGGCAGATGAAAGTAATCTTCGGGCTGATCGTCTTCGGGCATCAAAAGGGTAACGGACTAAAGGGGCGAATCCATAGAATTTTCAGACTGCTCTTTTCAGGGCACCCACGCAAGACATTCCTTAGTTCTTGATCAATGAATCGTCGCTGCAAGGTGTGAGTGATTGACAAGTTCTCCTGAGCTATTCAAGCTGAAACCTATGGTCATGCCCGCTTGGTTTCTGCGCTTACTTCTCTTTCTCGTGTTAGTCGTTGGCATGATGCGGTTTCATCAACAAAGAATGGGGCGTCCGCTAAGGATTGATGTAGCCCAGTCAGAGGGGCGTCTGCTCATGGGGAATGGTGCTGAACCTGGGACTTTAGACCCTCATCTGGCGACGGGGGTCCCCGAGCACCATATTTTTGATGCTCTGTTTGAAGGACTGGTGGCTACTGCCGTTGAAAACCCAGACGCTAATGGTCCTGGCGTGGCGACACACTGGGACACGACTGATTTCACGACCTGGACCTTTCATCTACGCCCTAAGGCTAAATGGAGCGATGGAGTCAAGCTAACCGCACATGATTTTGTCTATGCTTTTGAGCGGATTTTGTCCCCACAGCTCGGCGCTGAGTATGCGGAGATGCTGTACCCGATGGTTCATGCTCGTGAGTTTAATGAAGGCAAATTGACTGACTTTTCATCCGTGGGAGTCAAGGCTCTGGATACGCATACGCTGCGTATCACTCTAAATGGCCCAGCTCCGTATCTGCCATCCATGCTCAAGCATTATGCTTGGTATCCCGTGCCACGACATGTGATCGAGCGGTTTGGTAAAATGACAGATCGTGATACACGGTGGACGCGAGCGGGGAATCTGATCGGGAATGGCTCTTTCAAGCTCAAGGAATGGCGATACACGCACTCGATCACGGTGGATCGCAACCCGTTTTACTGGGATGCGGCGACGGTGAAACTCAATGAACTCGTGTTTGTGCCGATCTCTAGCGATGCCACGGAAGAGCGCGCTTTTAGTGATGGACAGATTCACATGACAGAGACGATTCCGCTTTCTCAGATTCCTATGTATCGGGAAAAGCATCCTGAAGTCTATCAGGAAAACGCTTTATTAAGTACCTATTTTTATCGCTTCAACACAACCAAGCCGCCCATGAATAATCCCTTGGTTCGGCAGGCGCTGGCCTTGGCCGTGGATCGTGCAGGACTTATTCGTAACATCCTCCGCGCGGGCCAAAAACCCACGACAGGCTTCACACCACCAGGAGCCGGAGAAGGCTATCAATCACCCGATATTCTTCGTTTTGATCCCGAGAAAGCACGGCGCCTTTTAGCTGAGGCTGGTTATCCAGGAGGGAAGGGATTTCCCAAATGTGAAATCCTCATCAATACCAGTGAAACTCATCGCACAATCGCTGAGGCTATTCAGGAGATGTGGAAGAGGTATCTCCAAGTTGATGTCGGCGTGCTCAATCAGGATTGGGGCGTGTATTTGGAATCTCAAAGACAGCTCAATTACCAAATTGCGCGTGCTGGTTGGGTGGGGGACTATTTAGATCCATACACCTTTCTCAGCCTCTGGCAGTCGGGTGATGGTAACAACCAAACAGGCTGGAGTAGTCCGAGTTATGATGGTTTTTTGCAGGCCTCCCTTCGTGAGGGGGACATCACCAAACGATTAGCATTGCTTACCCAAGCCGAAACAATCCTTCTCAACGAACTGCCAATTCTGCCCGTTTATTGGTATGTCCGCCCCATTTTAGTCCGGCCTGAGTTACGTGGGCTGAAATCATCTTTGCTAGAGCATCGCTGCTACAAGGCACTTTACTTCAAGCCGAGCAAATAAGTCCGGGCTACCTGGAAGCGGGTTCTTTCTTGAGGGTGCTTTTCCAGGAAGAAAGTTTGGATGCCGTCGCGGCTTCGTAGTCAGCTTGGGAGCGGAAGTATTCGGCTTGAGCATCGACTTCTAAAAGGCGACCATCAAAGGTGGCTTGCTCACGGATTTGCAGGGCAAGAAGGTCCGTTGCACCTTGTTCAAAGCGCTTGGCCTCAGCTTGCTCAAGCTGCACCGCTAGCTCGACATTGCGTGCGGTTTGACCGATCTGTTCATGGGCAGCACGGATGGCTGACCAAGCGTCACGGATCTCAGCGACAATGCGTTCGCGGGCAAATTTGGCGTCATTGCTGAGGCGTTCGAGTTCAGCCTCCACGGTCTGGAGTCGGCCTTTGGCTTCATTTCGCTGTAGGGGCACTCGGAATTCTAAACCCACCATGGATTCGGTCTCTTTGCGGTCTTTGTATGGGCCGGGCCCTAGATTCTCACTGACGCTAGCGGTCAGATCGAGATTTGGCATGAGATTGTTTTTAGCCAGCTGACGATCGATGCCGAATTTCTCTTGAACTAGGCGAATGCGGAGAAGCTCTGGGCGCAAGGTGAAAGCCGCCATGGTGGCGGGGCCGACCTTACTCTCCATGGGTGTGGTGGAT
>JAPLUM010000169.1:8966-9896 GCA_026397605.1 Verrucomicrobiota bacterium
TAGGCAGGTGATGGCGGGTGATGATGACGGGATCATCATTGGCATCTCGATAAAAGAGGGATAGCTCAATCGAGGCTGCTTCAAAGCGCCGACGCGCTTGCACAGCTGTTAGTTGACGGCTGATCACGAGCCGCTCGTTGTCCACTTTGACGATGGGGGCCACTTGCCCTTTTTTGGCTAGTTCGGAGATGGCAGATTCGCGATCCTTGGCGATGCGGACGAGATTTTCTGTCACACCGAGGCGCAGTCCCATGGCGATCCAGTTATAATAGGAGCGCATGGCTGTGCGGACGATGTCCAAATGCTGACGCTGGATGAAGGGATCAGCAATATCCTGGTCTAGGCGGGCTTTCCAGAGATTGGCGCGGCGAGCGTCAATGGTGCTGTCACGCAGAAGATTCAGTCGAATTCCAGCGCGCAGTTCGCCATCCAACAGTGTGCGGCTTTTATCATAATCGGCCAATGAGCCACTGCTGATTTTATAGCCTGCAAAGACATTACCACCCCAAAATGGCAGGGGTTGATCAAAGACGAAGTCGCCACTGCTGCCGTCGTAATAACCGGTGGGATTAAACGATCCACTGGCTCGGAAGTTGAGATCAAAGGCCCCGCTGGCCTGGCGGAGCCGACCGGCAGCGATGTCACGCTCGATGAGTGCAATGAGGTAAGGTGGGTATTGGCCAGTGACGGATTTTAACACGGCCTCTAGCGTGATGGTCTCTGCCCGACCTGTGTTGCAGACGAGTAGCGCCAAAAAGAGCAGGACTAGCTTCTGTAGCATGATCACCTTTTCTCCTTCCCTGGTTCCTTATCTGAGACGACGGGTGGGAAGCCGTTCATTTGACGCCAGATTTCCTTCCAAAGCGGTACCTGTTGCAGGAGCACCCAGCCATTGGCACGCACGCCTTGACGCAGCCAGCGGTTGCTTGG
>JAPLUM010000285.1 GCA_026397605.1 Verrucomicrobiota bacterium
CGGGCTTTGTCGAGATTGATGTCCAGATTACGCAGAACCTGAGCGGCCACGCCTTCACCTTCGCGGAGAAGGCCAAGCAGGATGTGCTCAGTGCCGACGTAACTATGATTGAGAGCCTTGGCTTCTTTACTGGCGAGCGCTAGCACCTTCTTTACACGGGGAGTGTAGGGGATGTTGCCGACCATCTTGGTCTCTGGACCTGAGCCGACCTGTTGCTCGACTTGTAGGCGCACGGTCTCGAGGTCGAGCCCGAGTTTGCCCAGCACATTGACGGCAACGCCTTGTCCGAGCTTGATAAGCCCAAGTAGGATATGCTCTGTGCCGACGTAGTTATGGTTAAAGCGGTCGGCTTCTTTACGAGCCAGAGCGAGAACCTGTTGGGCGCGGGGTGTAAAATTATTCATCGGGTAAATCAGAGGTTGGTGCCTCTGGTGGGGGTGGGTTGTTGGAAACGTTAGAAGGTCCGGCGAGAGAATGCAACCTCGTGCGGGTAATTTCCGCACGGCGCAGGTCGCGCTCCTCCGGGCTGAGGTCTTTCCCTGCGCGGAGTTGGAGGTGGGCGGGTTGGATTTCTAAAAGAAGCATGTCTAGCAGGCTACGATCACAATTGGAGATCAGATCCAGATCTGCGCCTAATCTGAGTTGGGATAGCAGGTTCAGTGCCTCTTTTGAGGTAAGAATGTGTGCGTGCCGTAAAATAGCATAAGCACGCCCCACTTGGTCCTGGAGCATGTTGGGATTATCTTCCACCAGCTTTTGTCGGGCATTGGTTTCAGAATTGATGACTCGCTCAATGACTTTTTCGATCTGGGAGATGATTTCGCCCTCTTTTTCTCCCAAGGTATGCTGATTGGAGATCTGGAAGAGGTTGCCTAAAGCCTCGGTCCCTTCGCCATAAAGACCGCGCACGGCTAGGCCAATTTTCCCCACGGCCTTAATCACGGGATTGATCTGGTCCGTCAGCGCTAGTGCTGGCAAATGCAACATGACGGAGGCTCGCATGCCTGTGCCGAGATTCGTCGGACAGGCGGTGAGGTAGCCCAGTTTCTCATCATAAGCATATGGCAGGTTGCCTTCCAGCTCGGTGTCCACCTTGTCCACCAGCTGGTAGGCGCTGCGGAGATTCAAACCAGGACGGATACCCTGAATGCGGAAGTGATCTTCCTCATTGATCATGATGGAGAGATTTTGCTTCCGGTCCACAGCCACGGCGCAGCCATTGGCACGGGCAGCGTGCTCTCGGCTGACAAGGTGGCGCTCGACCATGACTTGTTTGCGCGTTTTGCTCAGCTTGGCATAGTCTTCACTGTAGCCGTCTTTCATTTCCGGCAGAGCATCCACACAGGGGCGTGCCAGTTGCATGAGTTCTAGGCGCTGGTGTTCCTGACTGTAGCCAGGAAAGGGGAACCCGCGCAGATTGCGCGCCAGCCTGACTCGCGAGGTCATGACGATCTCAGAGTGCGGGCCGCTACCCTGCATCCAGTCGGCAGGGTGGTTGATGAGAGTTTCTTCACGGAGCTGGGTGACGTTTTTCTGCAGATGCTTGCCTTGAATGAACGTGTGCGGTGTCTTACCGACATGGCGGGTGCCTTTGTGCATCGCCTTGAGCAGGCCGTCCAGACCATCTCGGAAGGCTGAGTAACATTCAGGGCAGCCCATCCGGCCGATCTTTTTAAGCTGTGCCGCGGTGAATCCGCAGGAATCGCAGACGGCTTCACTGACGTTGTTCGTCGGTGTCGATTGATTTAAAAAAGCCTCAGCCAGGCCAAAGCCCATCTCATCTGTTACACCCTTCGCTTGGGAGCAGGCATCACAGAGGTTCACCGTGGTCATCTGACCGTTGATGATTTGGGTCAGAAACACAGTGGCTTCACTCTCGCATACGTCACATTTCATGGTAGGGCATTGGGCAGCATGTGCTGTCTATCTGACTATACGTACAGCAACACGTATCCAGTACGGTTAGGGCATGGAAATGGAGCCGTCAATCGAGGCTGTGTTTTAAAACCGAAGTTTGAGGTGGTCGGGAATCGGCTTGGTTCAGGCTAGCGCTGCCCCCTGGCATGAAGCTCACCGCTACTTGTTTTTGGTCTTCTTTTTCTTCTTGGGCTTTTCGTCGCCTTTCATGGACTGCTGAAACTGTTGGTCGAGCTCTACTGGGCGGGCATCCTTGAACTGATCCAGCGCCGCTTGCAGCTTCTTCGCAGCGGCAGCGGATTCACCCGTGAGGGTGGCAGGATTCAGCGGCTTCGTTTCTTCAGGGTCGGCCATGAGATCATAGAGCTGGCCAGTGCGGTAGAGTGTGAACTGGTGGTCGAAGGCAAACTCACGCACGTTCATGTCAGCGCCTTGTCGTGGGGAATACCAGGAGTAGAGCCAATCGCGCGCTGTGCCTTTTTCTCCGCGCAGCTGGGGCAGGAAACTGACACCATCGACGTGGCCAGGGATGGAAACACCTGTGGCCTCGCAGATCGTGGGTAGAAAATCTGCGCCGCTGATGAGGTCGGAGCTGACGCGGCTTTGTTTGATGACGCTGGGCCAGCTGGCGATCATGGGCACGTGATGGCCGCGATGCGTTGTTTTGCCTTTGCCACCCTGGAAGCTGCTTCCCTTGAACTGGCTGGTGACGGAGCTATGCGTGCCGTTGTCGCCGATGAAAATGAGCAGCGTGTTGTCGCGGATGCCGAGTTCACCCAACTTCGCATCTAAGAGGCCGATCATCTTGTCCATGTAGGCGGTCATGTCGGCGAAGTGCTTCACGTTTTTGAGCTTATTTTCGCTGTTAATCGTCGGGTCCCAATCTGGGCTGTCGGGCGTAGGCTGAAAGGGATCGTGCGTGAGCATCATCGGGTAGTAGAGAAAGAACGGGGCGTCCTTTTTTCGCGAAATGAAATCCAGCGCAAAGTTGTTGATCTCCGTGGGGCCGTAGCTGCCCTCGGGATATTGTTTCTCCACGCCATTGAGTTCGAGCCCGGCATTGGCATAGCGCGGTGGGCGGCGTGTGTGCTGCCAGAGTAGCGCTTCGTCGAAACCGAAATGCTGTGGCGCATCTAGTTCTTTCCCTAGCTGCCATTTACCGCAGATGGCGGTGGCGTAACCGTCCTTTTTCAAAAGATGGGCAAAGGTGGTCTCCGTTCGCGGTAGGGTGCCGAAGTTAAGATAGTTGCGCACATTGTAGCGCCCCGTCATGAGCTGTACCCGTGTCGGCGTGCAGAGCGGCTGCACATGACAGTGCTCAAAACGCATCCCTGCTGCGGCAAGTCGATCTAGATTGGGTGTCTGATAGGATTGTCCTCCATTCGCTGTGACGCACTCATAACCGAAATCATCAGCCATGATGAGAATGATGTTGGGCTTCTCCGCTGCATCGGTCGAAGTAGTCCCAAGGAGCGAGGCGATAAAAAAGAGGAGTTGAAGAAGGCGATTCATCGTTGGTTCCACTGCAACGTGAAGCTGTTCTCAGTCTTTCGATGGTTTGATGGCTTACACAGTTTCTGAGCAGGCGAAGCAAAGTAGCCTTCACTGCCTGTCCGATGTCAGATACAGCGGGTGGTCATCACGGAAATAAATCGGGAGTCTGCTTGGTTTCTTCGGAAAGTTTCCAGCTCAAGTCCTCCACCCAGGCGAGGTGATTGAAGTTGCTGATGCCACTGCGCTCGTGGGTGCGGCGAAAGGTGAGCAACTCATGTAGGATGTCTTTGATCTCATCATTCGAGGCAGTGGAGCCTGCGAGAGTGAGCTTGGCCGAGACTTGGGCACATAGCTTCGCGTGCTGGAGGCCGAGTTGGAGGAATTTCACTCGCGCTGTAGCCACAGCATCATTTGCTACTGCCTTAGAGCCCTCCTCGAGTAGCGCTTCAGGTGCGGTGAAGCACTCGGGCGGATACAATACATGAGCGGCCTTGGCCCAGTTCCGCCAGCGGGAGGTTTGTAGCGTCTCCATCGTGGTGGCGATCTTTTCGCGGGATTGCGTTGTATGGGTCTCCCAATACTCAAAGTAGCGCTTCACCTGTGGCGCGGCATTGCCAAAGGCGGCGTAATATTCCGCCAAAAGCTCATCAGCGCTGGCCTCTGGCCGTGTGTGCAGGCGAAAGGCGGTGTAAAGGCCAGGCCCCTGCGTGGCCCAGTGGCCAGTGAGGGAGTCGTAATCCGTGGCGACCATGCCATGCTTCACCGCATGGTGAAACTCGTCGGTGAACTGATGCGTGAAAAGGAAAGGCATACAGTAGCCATCCAGCAGATGATTGGTGCGCATGAAGAGGCGTGCGCCCGTCTCGCTCCAGCCTGTCCATTGCAGCTTCATCCATGCGTGCTCCGCCTCACTCCGTGGAAACCAACCGGCGGACGGGCAATAGCCGATGAGCATGTTCGGATTGAGTTTGATGCTGCTCGCGGGAGCTGAGAAGTAATTGAAATAGGCATAACCGACCACCGTGGCACCTGCGGGAGCTTGCTTTTGAATGCCGAGCCAAAAGTTGGCATATCGATCCGAGACAAAACGTGAACCAGCCATCTTCGAGGTGGGCGGATAATAGGTGAGATATTCCGTTGGGGCAGGGGCATCGAGCGCGCGACAATTTTCGCATTCACAGAGACCGAGGATGTCGTTTTCACAGGCATTGATGAATGCGGGCGTTTTAGCATCAGGCGGGCGTTTGGCCGTCCAGCGGCTGACGACCTCGCGTTGCAGTGCCGTATTCGAGACACACATGGAAAAGCGCCCGTTTTTCTTGGTTGGGCCACGTTTACCACCATCGCGCAGTTGGAACCACTCGGGGTGCGTTTGCCCATCCTTCTCCCACCAGTCGGTGAAAGCATGACCATAGCTCACGGGATAACTACGCCCCATGCGATGCCGCCGCAGAAACACCGTCTGCTCTATGCTGTATTGTTTCGCCGCCTCCGTCGTGAAGCCCAGGGCCGGATGCTCGCTCTCAAACCCAAGACCGGGTCGGATGCGACGCTGAAAGAAGCGTGGCGCGATGGTTTCATCCCGGCTTCTGGCAATGATCGTCGTCGCTTTTGGCACATGCGTACCGAGTTCGCCCGGCCATAGCCAGCGCACGCCAAGATCTCGTTCCAGCCATTCATAAACGCCCCAGAGGGTGCCTGCTCGTGTGTCAGCATTCAGTGGATCACCACCGCCATCATCTCCGCTGATGAAAACGGCTGTATCCGTCACCCGCAGTGCAAAGGCCTCTGGCGCGAGCTTTCCGATGTCGATGCGGCTTTCACGACAAGGACCGACACAGATGCGCGCACCTTCCTTGACCTCATTCTCAGTCATGATCTTCAATCTCACGCCGCAGGCCTTTTCCACATGTCGTACCAGTTCCTCTGCCGCATAGGCTACGACACGCGTCGGGCGCTCAGGGGTGATGATGACGGCTTGCGGTTTTCCCTCCTGGATGATCACCACATCCGCATGTGCATTGAACATGCTGAGGGTGAGAATAAGGGTGAGTCGGCGAATTGGCATTTGGTTAATAACGTAGCAATCGGCGGTATGCTTCAAGCCTCTTACTCCCGCTTTCCTAGCGCCAATTCTGAGGCAAAGTTTTGCCCACATGCCTCGCACAACCTTTCGACTTGTTGTCCTTACCGCCTTATGCGCCACTTTTGTGGATGCTCATGAACCTGTGGACCTGATGCCGCGTGTCGAAGACCAAACGCAGATGTATTGGGCCGAAGGCTTTCCAGGGACGATCCCGACGGCACCTTGGCTGCGCGTGGTGCAGACAGGACGCTATGCGATGGTGCTGAATACGGAGACGATGAGTGTCCCACATCTGGGCCGCGTGAGTGGACTGAATGATGACTGGCATAAGCTCCCTGCTGCGGAGTTGGCTTTGAGCATGACCGTCGATGGCACGCGCTATCGCTGCACGGCTGGTGGCAAATGCTCGCGCTTCACGGGGCCGCGTTTGAATGTTGACCGGAATCGTGGGACGCTTTTTTCATCAAAGTGCGTAACCAAACGGCTAGTGTGGTATGATTTATTGAATGACTCTTGATTTCGCTAGCCACATCACTGCCAGCCAACAGCGGTTGTATGCTTACATACGCTCGCTGCTGGATAACTCGGCGTCGGCTTGGGATGTGCTGCAGGAGACGAATGTGGTGCTGTGGAAGAAGCAGGCGGAGTTTCAGCCGGGGACAAACTTTGACGCTTGGGCCTTCACGGTGGCGCGGTTTCAGGTGCTGGCGTTCTTGCGGGATCGGAAGCGTGAGCCGCTGGATGTGATGACGCCAGAGCTTTGTGAGCTGATGGCGGAGGACGCGGCGGTGGAGACGGCGGAGTTTGATAGTCGGCTTGTGGCGCTGCAAAAATGCCGTGAACAGTTGCCGGAGCGTGGTCGCCGCATAGTGGAGCTTTATTATGAGCGTGGGCGCAGCGTGAAGCAGGTGGGCGAGGAATTGAAAATGGGCGCCGAGGCGGTGAAGCAGGCGCTCTTCCGACTTCGGCGCATGTTGCAGGACTGCATTGAAGGTTACACCATCACTCCCGACTCCCTATGAACCTCACTCCTGACGACAACTCACGTGACTGGCTGGAGCGTATGCTCATCAAGCTACGCGAAGGCGAGGCGACTCCTGATGAAGTGTCGAAACTGCGTGCGTTGCTGGCTGACGATGCGGAGGCACGGCGTGTCTATCTGCGGGCGAAGCAAATGGACACAATGCTGGAGACGGTGCCGATGCAGCAGGTGACTTTGCGTCTCTCAGCAAAGAAAGAAGCCAGTGTGTTGCGGCGCTGGAAGATCGCGGCTTTGGCTAGTGCGGCGGCTGCGGTGGTAGCGATGGCGTTTTTGGGATTTTGGGAGCGTCCACAAGCGCTGCGAAGTCGGGATGCTGAGGTGGCGGTTTTGAAGTCGAGCTTCGAGGCGGTGCTCGATGGCCGCGAGGTGTTGCTGGGTGCGCAGCCGATGCGTGCGGGCACCTACAGGCTGGAGCGGGGGAGTGTGCAGTTGCGTTTTGGCAACGGTGCGGATGTGGTGATCGAGGGACCGGCGGTATTTGATTTGGTGGATGCGGCGACGATGCATTTGAACCAAGGGAGTCTCTGGGCGCATTGCTCGGAGGAGGCGCGCGGCTTTGCGGTGAGGATGCCGGGCGGTCGTGAGTTGGTGGATTTCGGCACGGAGTTCGGTGCGCGTGTGGATGCCGAAGGTGGAGCCCAGGTGAAGGTGATGCAGGGCGAGGTGAAGATTAGCGATGCGGTGGCCAGGCCGCTGGATTTGACGGCGGGCAACGCCGCAAACTGGGAGCTGACCGCGCCGCCGCTTGCGATGAACACGGGGAAGGTAAAGCCCTTTCAAACGGCGGTCATGCTTGCGGACAAGGTGAAATCTGCGCCAGCGACAAGTGATCAGACGATTGTGTATTACAAAGAAATGCGCGGTGAATGGAACCAGGAGTCAGCCTGGAGCAGTGGAGCGATACCCGGCGCTCATGAACTGGAGCGCGCGGTGATCAATCATGGGCAGGTGATTCAGGTCACGCCGAACACGCCGCCATCCGCGCATCCGGTGGACATTCATGTGAGCAATGGTCGCGTGGCGAGTTTGCAGGGGCCGGATGCCACGCTTGAGATCACAGGAAATCTGGAGTGCCAGGTGCTGCGCATTGCGACGGCGGACATGGCGGAGGGCGTGGTGCGGCAGACGGGTGGCACGCTGAGTGTCACGGACTCGTTCATCGCGTCCTCGCTCGGAGGCTCGCCGACCAAGAGTGACTATACGCTATCTGAGGGTGCGCTGAACGTGGGTCATGAGCTGTTGATTGGTCTGCGGGGTCCGGCGGATTTTACGCTGAAGGGCAGCAAGGGCACCGTCACTGCGGATCGCATGAATCTCGGAGCGGACGCTGTCTTGTCCTTTGTGCTCGACCCCGATGGTGCAGGCCTCATCAAGCTGCGCAACACCTTGGTCAGAGACGTGCTGGCGCGTCTCGTGGTCGATGGCACGCAGTATCGCGGTGGGCCGAAGACGATCCCGCTGGTGGTCTGTGGAGCCGATTTGACTGAGAAAAGCAGGTTCGCGCCGAAGCAGATTAGCTTTGCCGGATTCGACGCCGTGCTTCCGCGTCTGGCCTTCCATTCCGGTGGCATCGATCTGGTGCTCGAAGCCGTGCGCTGAGGTTTGGAAACGAGCATTTTGTGGCGAGCTGAAGTTTTTTTCAGAATCTTCGTCACCAAAGCGGCTGGGGCGGTATGACCTTTGCCTGAGTTGTGATCCAGCCGGATTCTGACGCGGGCAACCAACCAACCATCGCGCCCATGAAATCAACTTCTTTGTTCAGTCCTCACCTGTTTATCAAAAGACTCTCCGCTCTTGTGGCTATCGGCACGCTATTGATACAACCTTCGGTGCAAGGTGCTAACCTGTTCTGGGATGGCACGGATACCACGGCGAATGCGGATGGCGGCAATGGCACCTGGAACACCACGCTCACGAACTGGGACACCCTCGCAACGGCAGGAACTAACTCGGTGTGGACCAACGCCAACAATGATACTGCCATCTTCAGTGGCACGGCGGCCACGGTCTCGCTCGGCACTGGCATTCAGGTCGGTGGTTTGCAGTTTGATACCTCGGGATACATCGTTACGGCGAACACTCTCACTTTCGGCGCTGCTGGAAACATCGTCACGAACGCGGATGCGAGAATCAACTCCACCATCGCGGGAAGCGTGGCGATCACCAAGACTGGCGCTGGCACGCTGACTCTCGGCAGCACCATCATCAATAGCTTCACCGGTCCGCTCAACGTGAACGAAGGCATTCTCAAAGCAGCTAACAACAATCAGTTTGGGAACAATGGAGTCGTCTTGACGATTGCATCCGGTGCCAAGGTGGATCTGAGCGGTTTTGCCACCCAAGGAAACCACTGGACTGGCGCTGGCGAGATCATCAACACCTCCACGAATGCTGGCCAGATCGGCGTCAGGGGCGCGCTCACCTTTACCGGTAACGTCAACCAAACGTCCGGTGCCATCGGCTTCAATGTTCAAGCTGCGGCTAATCAAACGTTCTCGGGCACCAACAACTCGACCGGGGCAATCGCCATGAACAACGGCAAGCTCACCGTGGCTCAGCTCGTCAACAGCAGCGTCGGGAACATCACTTTCAACGGCCCCACCAGTTCTACCTTCATCTACAACGGCAGTGCCAACGCCAGCGCGGGGAGTCGAAACATTGCCATCAGCGGCGCTAGTGGCTCCGGGATCATTGAGAGCGCGGGCGCCGGCACCCTGACGCTTGGCACCGCCAGTCTCACTGCGGCAGGGGCCAAGACTCTCACTCTCCAAGGCGTCAACGCGGGTGCCAACACCATGGGGGCTATCTCGAATGGCTCGGACACTCTGTCGCTGACCAAGAGCGGCACCGGCAAATGGGTGCTCGCGGGTGTGAACTCATACACCGGCAACACAACCATCAATACCAGTGGCGGCACGCTGGAGATCGGTGGTGCAGGTCAGCTCGGCAGCGGAAGCTACGGCGGTACGATCGCCGTCGGTGCCAGCTCTACCTTTTCCTATGCCAGCAGTGCGAACCAGACTCTGACCAACGTCGTCAGTGGCTCGGGCGCTCTGAGCAAGAGTGGCGCATCGACGCTCGCCCTGACCGGAGCGAACACCTACTCTGGTGGCACCACCGTGAGTGCAGGCGCACTGGAGGTGAACAATACCAGCGGCTCCGGCACCGGCAGTGGCACGGTGACCGTGAATGGCACACTTGCGGGTGAAGGCAGCATCACCAGCAGCGCAGGCAACTACGTTTACCTCAACGGCACACTGCAAGTCGGCAGCCTCGGTGCCACTCAGGGCACGGATTTCAGCATCACGACCAGCGGCGGTGGCAGCACAGTTCTAGGTGCCTCTAGCGTCACTCGCTTTGATCTCTGGAACAGTGCCAGTGGTGATCAGAGTGGCAATCTCGCCGCCGCGGACATGCTGCGCTTGTTCGGTGATTTCAGCATCACCAGCGGAGCCTCATTGGTGCTCAACAATCCCAACTCGCGCAGCTTCATGGCAGGCGATGTCTTCAAGCTCTTTGACTGGGCCGGTCTCGGCACACTCACCGGCACTTATGGTAGCATTGACTCCAGTTCTTTGGGGCTGGGTGGCCTCACCCTCGACACGAGCAACCTCTACACCCTCGGCACCATCAGCATCATGTCCATCCCAGAGCCCAGCCGTGCGCTGCTGCTGATGACAGGGTTCTTCGGTTTGATGCTGCGCAGGCGCAGAGTCGGATCGGCTGCATAGCCGCATCAACCCTTGATTGAAAACTGACAGTGGAGGCACGGAGCGGTTCATCACGCCTGAGGCCCATACTCGCGGCTCAATCTGTCGACACCCCCAACTTTGAACATCACGCTGATGAAAATCGCCCACCTAGTCACTCGACAACTCGCCCTGGCGGCAGCTTTACTCTGCTACTTCATCTCTCCAGCAGAAGCAGCGATCCTAACCTGGACCGGCGGGGCAACGGGTAATTGGAAAACAGCGGCTAACTGGAGTTCTGGAAGCCTCCCTCTTGCCAATGATACAATCATCATCGGTGCGGGCAGCACGGTGACTTATGATGGCGGCGGTGTGCTACCTGCTGGCGCTACAGTGGAGCTTGCGGGCACTCTCACCAACGCGGGTCAGGCTGCGATCCGTCTGAGTAGCAACATCATCAAGGTGGCGGCCACGGGTTCACTCGCGGGTGGTTTCTGGGACTTGAACCAAGGCAGCGTGCGTTTTGCGGCTGGGGCCCAAGTCGCCACCACCGACTGGGAGCAGAAAGGCACCAACTCATTTCATTTCACGCTGAATGCGGCTGGTTTTACCAAGATCCAACCGGGTCGCTTGCGCAGTGGAAACTCGGCGACCTGGGCCAATGTGACTTTTGTAGTCGATGCGACGAACTACGATCTCGCCAATGGCACGAGCATCGTGCTGGCGGATTTTAGCAGCAACGATGCAGCCTACAACGGGACCTTCAATCCTACGGTGCAGATCACGAAAGCGCCGACTCATAGCGCGGCGACGCTCGTCTTTGATACAGCGACCTCGCAGGTGATTCTGACCTTTGCCACACCTCCACCGGTCTGGGATGGCGGCGGAGCGGATGGGCTCTGGACCACGGCTGCCAATTGGAATCCCAATGCAGTTCCAGTAGCCACCTCCAATGTCTTCGTGCCGACGGGAGGCATTGTCACCGCTGCGCCGAATGTCTTTTCGACTCTGGACATTGCTCAAGGAGCGAGCGTCACTTTTGCTGGTGAGATTATCAGTGGCACGAAGACCCTCACCGTGGCTGGCACGCTCAATCGTGTCGGTGTGCTGCGCTTTGGCAGCACGCTGGATCTGTCGGGTGCGCTTGGCTCCGGCATCACCTTTTTGGACGCTGGCAGTGCCACGATGCACTTTCGCAATGGTGCTTCCTTTGCCAATCCGGCCATGTCATTTGAGCACCGAGGGACGAACACCTTCAAATACACGCTCGCGCCATCGGGCTTCACCACGCTTAGCGCTGGCTTTCTCTTCAGTGGCTCCTCAGCGACGTGGCCCAATGTGACTTACATCATCGACATCTCAGCCTACAATCACGCCAATGGTCTCAACCTCGTCCTGACAGATTACACGGGTCACAGCGCCGTTTATGGCGGCACCTTCAATCCCAACATCCAGATCATCACCGGTGCCAGCGGTCTGAGCGCGCAGCTCACTTTTAATACCACCACTTCATCACTCGTGCTGTCGATCAATCCACCAGGCAATGATGCACCCGTAGCAGCGAACCAATCCGTTTCGCTGACCAGTCAGGCTGCAGTGAACGTGACGCTGACTGCGACTGACCTTGACGGTGATCCGCTGATTTACAGCGTCGTTTCTTCACCCACGCGCGGCACCCTGTCTGGCACAGCCCCGCTGCTTACCTACACTCCCAATGCGGGAGCTTTGGGGGACGATAGCTTCACATTCACTGCATCAGACGGCGCCGCTGTGTCGAATGTCGGCAAAGTCAGTCTGGTGGCTGTGCCTGCCACTGCACAACAGCTTTGGGCTTCCCGTCAGGCGGCCATTGTCGCCGACCCACTTCAGCCGGAAATCCTCAGCACCACGACAGCGAACGGCATCACACTCTCACAGATTCGGTATAGCCTGGGCACACTCACGGGCAGTCGGATGACGGCTTCTCCGAAGATCGCTGCCTATTACGCCGCGCCTGTGGGTGGGACCAACCTGCCGGGCATCGTGGACATTCACGGCGGGGGCCAGAAGGCCAATGCGGACTTTGCCAAATACTGGGCAGGCCAGGGTTATGCAGCCATCAGCATCAACTGGGGAGGGCTTCCGCTGGATGTGGGTCTTGCCAACACCGACTGGGCCGGCTTAGCCGCTGGCTTCTCTCGCTCAGGCGTGACGGACGCCCTTCACTATGACTCCTGCGACCCCAAATTGTTTACCGATGGCGCGACGCTCTACGACGTGGCGCATCCCATGAATTGCAGTTGGATTCTGAACTCATATGCGGGTCGGCGTGCACTGACCTACTTGCAGAGTCGTCCCGAGGTCAATGGCACAAAGCTCGGCGTGGTAGGCTGGAGCATGGGCGGGCATACCACCGTCATTACGTCCACGGATCCACGCATCACCTGTGTGGCTCCCGGCGTCGGTGGCACTGGCTTTTTATTCGAAGACTGATGGGGTGCACCCTTTGATCTGGTGACCCAGGCCATGAAACTGCAAAACTCAGCCATCGAGCAAAGGCTTGTATTTTCGCCTCACTTTAACCATCGCCTGAATGCTCAGGAAGCCGCCTCGCAGGTGCTATGGATGAGAACACACCTCAAAGGTGACTTCACTTTCCCCAAGACATCGACAGCTCAGATCACGCTCGCGACTAGTGATGGCATCCCCGTTTTCAAAGTCTGGCCGGATACCACCACGGCACTTTCCATTGCAGCGGTGGACATCTACTACGGCGTTGATCGTAACTCGCTAAAACGTTTCTGGCGGGATGCACGTGCGGTCAATATGGGCACGCATTGGCAGGCCCCATGTCCCGTGTTTGACAAGAATGAGATGATGGTCGTGCTTGCACAGGTCCACTACAACATCGGCTTCAGCCAACCTCTCCAGGCAGGCTATTCACCCGCCCAGACCTTTAGCGTCGCCTCTGAAGTGAAGACAATCTATCCCGTAGATCTCGCTGCCGCCGGAGTGAAGAACACCGCAGCCAAAGAGCGCGTGATCGACGACTTCAGCCGAGGCTACAAAGACTGGTTCCGGCTCAACGCCGACAATCCTGAAGTCTGGCAGTTGTGGACGCGCAAGGTCAATGATCCGTCCTGGACCGGCCCACCCAGTGGAGGTTCACTAGCCTTCACCATCACCTCCACGGCTGGCAACAGCGTCGGCATCAAACTGCTCACGGACTGGAATGAAACCGCAGCCAACTCTTTCATCGCCACCGTGCCCATCACTGCGGCAGGCGCGTCTTCCATCTCTCTGCCACGCAGCGCATTCTTGAATCAGCAAACCGGTGTGCCCCTCGGCAGTTGGGATGATGTAGTCGCTGTCGGTATCATGCCCGCACAGGTGTTCGGTGCTGGAGCGCCCGTCTGGACAAGCGGTGTGCCCACGATTGGCAATCTACGCTGGGTTGGCGGCACCTACACTTTTGCTAACGGAGTGACCTCAGACTGGCTCGAACTTTACGGTCTCATCTTGAATGATGCCACCACGTTCGTGGACAGTGATGGCGAAGGGAAATTGAATTGGGAAGAGTTTAAGGCAGGAACGAATCCCCTGAACCCAGCTTCCCTTTTCCAAGCCACCGGCAGTTTTACTGGCACCAATCAACTCGAGCTTCAATGGCCAGCCGTCGCCGGAAAAACCTATCAACTTCTCTATTCCCCCGATCTCACCAGCGCCTCATGGATTCAACTCGGCGGCAATCTGCCCTACAGCGGCAATCTCGGACAAGTCGCCGTTTCGATATCAGGTCAGCAGGGCTTTTACAGAATCGGTGTTCAGTGAGGCGAACGAAGTGCATGACCTGTCTCTCTGGCCGGTTACATGTGCTAAGCGTCTGTTCTCGATGAAACTCACCTCCCTCACCCTTCTCAGTCTGCTTGGCTTATCGGAAGCATGTGTCCACGCCGGAGATGCCGCTGCCCTGCTCGACCTTTTCCCCAAATCAAACGCACCGACGTTTCACGAAAAGCCGAGTGAGTTCGTGGTTTCCACGCAATACAGTCCGAACCAGCGCAGGCCATCGCATTGGACTGAAGGCGTGGACGAGAAGCCCGCGTTCCATGCCTATCTCACTCACAAGTCCACGGCCGAGCGGAGTTGGGAACTCCGTATTGGCAAGGGCGGGCAGATTTACTCCATCGTCAGCTCATGTGGCGAGATCATGCCACCGCAGCGCCTGATGTCGCCCTTCAATGACGAAGCCTGGCAGATGGTCACCTTCAGCAACGACGAGGTGGACTACGATCTCGACAAAGGCCCCGGTGCCATTCGCGATGAGATCAACTCCTTCATCCACCAGTCCGGCCTCTATGTGGGACGAAAGCAAAAATACACACCGGAGCGGCCCTTCTACTGTCCGCTGCTCGCCTCGAACTGGGACGAGAAGGAGCGCTCTTACACCATGATCAATTGGGGCCTTTGTCCCACGATCAGCATCAATCGCAGTGACGTGCTCTTCATCGTGCAGTTCCGCGATCTCGGCGCGGGCGTGATCGAGCTGAGCCATCTCTGCTACAACTTTGGCACCTTCCCGCTGCACACACTCGCCACCATGTGGGGCGGCGTGCGGACCTCCGTGATGCCTGAACTCGTGCTCTCGAACCCTGACGGCAGTTACCGCTTTCACACGCCCTACGATGGCGACTCCAAGGATTGCTACGGGAACATCATCGACAGCGGCGGCTGGGCCGCAGCCACGCAAAACGCGGCGAGTCCCACGCAGCGCACGCTCAAGCACGCCGGCACGCCCGGCTGGCAATCGTCCCCCACCGTCTATGGCGCGATGGATGCCCGCCACGGCGAGCGCGACTACACCGTGATGAACATGGACAACCGCGTGACCATCGCCCCCGGCGAAAGCTTCTTCCGCCGCACCTTCATGGTCATCGGCACCCTCGGTGAAGTCGCCGAAGCCGGACGTAAACTGGAGTCCTTCACCGACCTGCATCCCATCGAGTTCAGCGAAAGCTCCACACCGCTCGTGCCGCTCTACCTCAAGACCGCCGACAAAACACCACCGCAGCCCACGCTCGATCCACCCACGCCCGAAGCGAAGCCCGTGTGCCAGCTCTACGCGCATCCCGTGAAGCACTCGAAGCCCATCTTGCTCCTGCAAGACGGCCGGACCAACCAATACATCCTCACCACCGATCCCGCACTGCTAAGCCGCAAAGTGCCCTTTGAGAACCCCTATCCCGTCGGCCATGCAAAGCACGACAATTTCCAGAATCGCGTGCAATACCTCACCCACCAGACGCACACCAAGTCCTGGCAACTCCTCGGCTACGCCATGCCCGCCGACAAAGCCGACATGAAGCAACACCACACCAAACTCAGCGACATCCCCGCGCTCGCCCCCTTGTTCCAGCCCGGCGAGTGCGCAAAGGCAGATGAGCTGTCCGTGCGGAGGCCTTGATTTTTTCATCCTTTCGTCATCGGATGTTCTGTTGAATCAGTGGTGCCCATGTTTCGTGCTTTTTTCTGTCTCTCTATTCTTTTCATCAATTCTTCGAAGGCTCAGTCAGCGACTGATTTATTGCCGCTGATGCCGCGTGTCGAAGACCATACGCAGATGTGGTGGGCGGAAGGTTTCCCAGGGACGATCCCCACCGCACCTTGGCTGCGTGTGGTGCAAACGGATTCGTATGCGATGGTGCTCAACACAGAAACGCTGAGCATTCCGCATCTCGGTGAGGTGAGCGGTCTCAAGGACGACTGGCATAAGCTCCCTGCTGCGGAGTTGGCTTTGAGCATAACTGTCGATGGCACGCGTTATCGCTGCACGGCAGGTGGCAAATGGTCGCGCTTCACCGGGCCGCGTTTGATTGAATCGGGCTGCTTTTTTCAGCGGGCGGATGTGACGGACTTGGAGTTCAACGCGGATGATGGCTCGCGTTTGAATGTGGAGGCTCGTTTTGAAACAGCGGCGTGGTCGGATCGGTTGGGGCTGATTCTAGCGGTGCGTCCTGGATTGCTTCCGATTAGGGCAGGGGAGTCTTCGTTCGGACGAGTGGGCGGAGGCTTTGGGCTGGATGGTGCGAATCAATTGGAGATTCCTGAGAGTGCAGCACTCGATGCCGAGCAGTTCACGGTGGAGCTGTGGGTTTTCGTCCCGACCGATTACCAAGCCGGGCTTCATGCGCCGTGGCTCATGTGCAAGAGCTTCAACGAAGCGGCCAATGGTAACATCGGTTTCATGATCGCCAATGGTCAGCCGCTGGCTCTCATGAACATTGGCGGCGGCTCGGCCAATGCCGTGGTGGTCAGGCCTGAGAAAGGAACCTCGCTGAAGTTAGATGCCTGGAATCATCTGGCGATGAGCTACGATGGCGACACGCTGCAGCTCTATGTCAATGCACGACTCGAAGGCGAAACGAAGGTGGGCAAAAAGCGCCTGCCAGGGAAGGGTGGACTCGCCCTTGGAAGACGTCACGATGGCACAGGCGATGGCTACCCCTTTCGCGGCGTGGTGGATGAGATCCGCTTTTATGATCGTGAGCTGAAGCTGGAGGAACTACGCGAGCGGTGGGTGCACCCAGAAGTGCCGCAGTCGAAGATGAAACCGACAATGGAGTGGACCTTCAATGCCCAAGGCAAGGCCTCGATGACCAAACCACGTGAGGAATGGAAACAGGTCGCTATGGATATCAGTCTCACGACAGCCAAAGGTAAACTGCAGCAGCATGTGGACTTGCCAAAGGATCAACAATGGACCGATGGTCGAGAGAATGAAGTGTCCCTCGTGCTTGATCCCGTGACGGGCAAAGCATTGGAAGCAACAAGTCCGGTCATCGTCGCAGCAGTCGAGAAAGCTACGGGCGGTGCGCGTCCTGTTGTCTATGAACCCGCGCTTAGCAGGCACCGCATCAATCTTGATGGCATCGAGCCCATCGCCCCTCCCGGCGGCACCAACCCGAGCAACGACGCCATCGAGCGTGTGAAGTTGACGCTCTCAAATCCTACCGCCATCGAACAGATTGCACGGCTGATGTTTGAGAAGAGCGAGCGCGGCATTCGTCAGCGCATCGGCACGGCGATCACGGGTATCTCAGCTATCCTGCGTGATGTGGAAGGCAATCCCACCGGCATACCCATGCAGCTCAGCAAGAACTGGCACAACGAGCCCGAGAACGGCGTGTATGCCGGTCAGCGGTTCCATGGCAACGCGCAACTGCGCCTGCCTGCCAAAGCAAACATCGAACTCGAACTCACGCTCGCCTATGGCCACTGGGGTGGCGTGGCCGCAGCCTCGCACGCGCAGCTCAGCCTCATCGGTTGGGGGAGCAACCAACTCTGGGATCAGAGCGCCCTCGGTGCCTTCGGCGAGACCATTTGTTATGAGCCCGATCAAGCGCAGGCCAACTGCACCATCACCGACGTGCGCCCTTTCATGGTCAGCTCCATGGGCGATGGGAAACCTTTTGGTTGGACCAACAACGTCGGCGGTGGCGACTTCCTCCGCTTCTTCGATCCCGCTGGCGACCGCGTGCCGCACAGCGCCATGCGCACCACGCATGACAAGCAAGGCCCCTGTCTCACCGAGGTTGCTTATGCGGGCCGCATCGGCCAAAGCATGACGCATTCAACCACCGTCAGCCTCGCCCGCACCGATGACATCGTGCGCGGTGTTTATCGCGTTCGTTTCGATGTCCAAAAGGCCACCGACTTCTCACGCTTCGTCCTCTTTCAAATCGGAGCTGACACCTACACCTCCACCAGCGAGCGCAAGATGGCTCTCGGCAACGAAGCCGGTCTGCTCAAAGAATGGAACACCCAATGGGGCGGTAACACCTACCGCACCGCACCTCTCGAATGCACGGGCCGCCTGCCATGGATATCTCTCCACGAAGGCGAGCTGAGACATGGTGAAAAAAGTGGAGCAGGAGCCAATCGCGGCATCGTCATCCGCGCATGGAAAGCCCGACTCGGCGGCAAAGATGCCGCGCCATGGATCGCCGAGCATGGCGTCACTCGACACAATGAAGACGCCTCCACCATTGACCTCGTGCCACCGCCTGGATTCATACGCTTTGAGCCCGGAGACTTCATCGAAGCCACCCTCGAGCACGTCTTGATGCCGCAGTTCGCAAAGGACTACTACGGCCCCAACGAAGCCCTGCGCACCGCTTTGACGAAGGACGAAAACACTTGGCGCATGATCCAGCGCGAGGCCGTGGGCAACGATCGCCGCATTGAAATGAAGCAAGGCCAACTTCAACACACCTGGCCCGCCATCACCATCGCCGCCGATCATGACAAAGCCGAGTTCACTCTCACCAACGGCCTCGGCTACGTGCCCGTGACCTTTACCGGCCTCAGCTCAGCTCGAGACTACACACTATTCATCAATGATAAACCTTTGAACCAAAGCATCCACGGCAATGACTTTTGGCAGACCAACTACGACGCCGACACCAAGACCTGGAGCCAGACTTACAACGTCTTGATGAATGACGGGAATGCGCATGTGTTTCGCTTTGCCAAGCAACCCTAACTTGCGCTTTCGCGTCGTCGTTATCTCCTGTTAAGATCCCATCGATGAAGAAAAAGGTCCCCACCCAATCCAACAAACGCAGCGCCGGTTACCCGCAACTCGTCACGGCGATCTCAGCCATCAACACCCAGATGGTCACCCGAGTCGCAATGGTGGCCAATCAAGCATTGGTGTTGCGCAACTGGACGGTCGGAGCCTACCTCGTCGAGT
>JAPLUM010000505.1 GCA_026397605.1 Verrucomicrobiota bacterium
TCTATGTCCCGCCAGGGGTGCAACGGCATGCCGCGGTGGGCTTAACACTGGGGGTGTTGAAAAAACTGTTTGCCGATTCCGTGTCCGCGGTACTTGGCAAGAAGCACTGATTCGCCGAAGTAGCAAATAGACTCAGTTTCAATACCGGATTTCTGAAATGAAGTTCGGAAGCTTGAGTCTGCTTCAGCAAGTTTGAGGCACGTCGTTGCACCAACGGCGTTTTCTCCATCCATCGTGAGGATGACAAGGCTTGTCTCCGAGTTTGAGTAGGACTTTAGATACTCGAACTCATCTTCCAGCGTGGCATCATAGAGATAGGGATAGTCACGAAAGACGCGGAGGCGTAGGTGAGCGATTTTTTCCAAATTTGGGAAAATGTCTGGACCCTTTAGTTTTAAAAGTTGCAACTTCATGTTGATGGGAGGCGTTGGTCAGTCTGTAAAATGTTCTATATCAGTTTTTAATAACATCAAACATCTTTTAAAGCGAAGTTGTAAGACTCATCTTAATGATGTTTTTATTGTCATAACTCAATATTTTGATTGAAATATACTGTTCAATATTCTTCTTAACGATTGAACAATCCTCTCGCGATTAAATCAAAAATCTTAGTTATTCAAATGAATAAGCCTTCCAACAATTCGACCCACATGCCTCAGCATGTGAAGTCGTTTGAACCGAGGGAAGTGTATTTTTCTGAGATTGGAGCTTTGGAGTTGAGTGACGAGGAGCGTAAGCTATTGGAACTGGTATCACGGGCAGCTTCTAATCAGCGCCATGCTGACTCAGGGTTTTCACACGAGTTGATGGCGCATGTGGTTGACGATGCTACCGAGCGGATGGCTTATATTTACGATCAGGCTAGTGGGGCTTTTGTTTGCGTCGGCGAAGCCTTTGTCCACCATCTCGGATTCACTGCTGATGAGATCATGGAAATGCCGCACAGATGGCGCTCACTCATTCATCCTGATGATGCAGATTCTGTGCTGTTGAACTCATCATCCTTGAATAGAGAAGTTGGCTCTAAACAGTTGCGTATCCTCTGTAAGGATGGGCGCTGGGAGTGGATCAAGAATGACTGGCTTCCTGTTTCTCAAGATGACGAGGGGAACACGGGGCGTGTTGTCGGGTTGGCGCAAATCGTCACGCGGTTGGCTTTGAAAAATCAGGCTCTTGTCAATGAAGTGGCCTTAACTTCGCTCCATCGAACATTGGCTGAGGAATGGGTAGAGGCTATTTTCATCGTCGATCTTGGTGGGGCTATTCTCTATGCAAGTCAGCAATCTCAAGTGAGCACTGGTTACAGCCTGGAAGAACTGATGCAGAAACCTTTTGATCGACTTTTTAGAACGACGCCAAAGCCTCAAATGGCAAGGGGAGCCACAAAAAGTGTACAGCGGAACTGGCTTATACGCCAAGACAGAAGGACATATCCTGTTGAGATTACAACTCGACCTTTTGCTAAAAATAAGCTTCTTATTTCGACTCGTGACATCACAGATCAGATCGAGTCTGAACGTAGATCTAGTCAGCAAACTGCTCATTACAAAGCTCTGTTTGAAAACACACCCTGCGGAGTGGCGACTTTTGACGCAAGTTTTGAGCTTGTAGAGGTGAATCAAAGGCTGCGCTCTATGCTTGGCTATTCTGAAAGTCAAATTTCCCACAAGCCAATCGAGGACATTGTAGTGCCCGATTGTCTTTCCATCGTGCAAGAATGGAAGCGTCAGGTTTCCGACCGGAAGGCGATTTTTCACGGGGAAACGGTTGAAATCACGCTACGACGTCGAGATGGGCGTCCGGTCATTGCCCACGCTGTTATGACGGCCATGTCTGATGACACCGCTGAGGGTGTTTTTGGCATGTTGATCCTGATGGACATAACCGCAAAACGGAACTCTCAGCTAGAGTTAGCGCGACAACATCAGTTTAATGAAAAATTGATCCGTGAGGCAGCAGCTTTAATCATCCTTTTGGATCGACATGCTAAGATCGTCATGGTGAACCCTGCTGTGGAAATCGTCACACAATTTAAATCTAAGGAGCTTGTCGGTAAAACTCTTTGGCTGTGTGGCCTTCTAGATAAAGCTGAGATTCCGAATGCAAAGCAGCGCATGAAGGACATTATGAATGGTGCTGAGCGTGTTTCGGGAGTCGCGCGTGCGCGCACTAGCTCCGGCGAGTTGCGTGTTTTACAGATTCAGAATACAGCTACACGGCTTGAAGATGGCACAGTTGAGAACGTGATTATTACCGCTATCGACATCACAGAGCAGCACCGCTTACAGCAGCATCTCATGGAGGCTGTTGAGCAGGAACAGGCTAGAATCGGACATGACTTGCATGACGGAGTCGGTCAATTGCTCACAGGCATAGGAACTCTGGCGGAATCTCTACAAGCGGATCTCCAAGGTCGTCAAAAGGAAGATGCTGAACGTATTTATCAACTCATTCGAGAAACGATTCATCAGGTGCGGCAGCTATCTCATACGATGTCGCCTGCGTCAGTTCAGAATCGGGATTTGTCGGCTTCACTCTTGTTACTGGCGGATTCAGTTAGAACCAACTTCAGGCGTCAATGTGAGACGAATTTGGCACCTGACATACAGATTAGGGACCCTCAATTGGCAGGCCATTTATTCCGCATCGCGCAGGAGTCAGTAAACAATGCTATCCGCCATGGTGCTCCAAAAAAGATTAATATATCACTGCGCCGTGAAGGAGCCAAGGAAGCTGTTTTAGAGATTTTCAATGATGGAGCAACCTTTGATTGTAAGCCAGGTTCGACTACGGAAGGCATCGGCTTGCGTGTGATGAAACATCGCGCTGGCTTAATTCAATCAAGCATTCAAGTGACTTGTCCATCAGCAGGAGGCGTATTGGTTAGCTGTCGCTTTCCTCTAGCCCCAAAATAATCACCCCACCCAAACAAAAAACAAAAAACTAATACCGTGAAACAAAAACTCTATCTCATCGACGACCATCCGGTCATTATCGAAGGTCTCAAAAAGATGCTGGAAGGTCAGTCTGATCTCCAAATCGTAGGCACCTCTGAAGATGCTAACACTGCCATGGAGCAGATCCCAGATTTGAAGCCAAATCTGATCATGCTCGACATCACTCTGAAAGATCGAAGCGGGGTTGATCTGATCAAGAAATTCAAACAAACCTATCCAGACATCCTGATCTTGGTTTACTCCATGCATGATGAAAACGTCTATGCAGAGCGCAGCCTCCGCGCTGGTGCTATGGGTTATCTCATGAAGGGTGAAACCAATGCACGCGTGCTCTTGGCTATCCGCCAGGTTCTTGGCGGTGGCTTCTTCTTCAGCGCATCACTTCTCGGTAACATCGTCGCTGGCGGCGGTCCTCGCTCGGGTGCTCGTGGTGAACCTGGGCGCATGCTTAGTGATCGCCAATTGGAGATCTTTGAAATGGTCGGTCGTGGTTTTGATTCCCACACCATCGCTACAAAACTCGAATTGAGTGCCAAGACTGTGGAC
>JAPLUM010000528.1 GCA_026397605.1 Verrucomicrobiota bacterium
GAGCGGCGTGTGGTGGTTGGGTTCATGGCTGACAGAAAAAGAGGGGCGGAAAAAATTACAAGATCTTGGCCTTCACTCCTTGGGCTTTTTGGTCTTCTTCTTTTTCTTCATGGGTTCGGTGCCGTCAGTGGTTGCCATACCGAATCGCTTGGTGCCGGCTTTCACGGGGTTGGCCATTTCGGTGAGCCAGGTGTCGTGGAGCTTGGTGAGCTCGGCCACCTTTTCGGGCATTTGAGTGGCTAGATCGGTAGCCTCGGAGACATCTTTGCTAAGATCAAAGAGGCTTACTTTGGCTTTCTCGCCGACGAGTTTTAGATCGCCTGAACGCACAGCCCACCAGCCTTCTTCGCTGCCGGAGCACCAGAAGAGGTTGCGGGGCTGAGGGGACACTTCGCCACGCAGCATGGGCAGGATGTTTTGACCGTCGAAGGAGAGAGTGGTTGCGGTTTTAGCCGAATCAGATGCGACTGAAGTCGCAGCCACTTTGCTGCTCACACCCGCCGCAGCCAGTGCGGTGGGAAGGATGTCGAGTGAGGAGACTGGCGATTGGTTTACACCGGGCTTTAGCTGCGCTGGCCAGCAGACGAGAAATGGCACGCGGATGCCACCTTCGTAGTCTTGGTGTTTGCCACCACGCAGCGGCGTGTTGTCGGCGCTTTGGGCCAGAGGACCGCCGTTGTCGCTGATGAAGAAGATCAGCGTGTTTTCCCAGACGCCTTCTTGTTTCAGCGTAGCGGTGATTTTGCCGATGGCGTCATCCAATCGCTTGCCCATGGCCAGCAGCGTGTCGCGATCTTTGTTGCCGGTGTTGAATTTGGCAATCTCATCGTCAGGTGCTTGGAGTGGTGCGTGGACCGCATTGAATGCGAGGTAGGCGAAGAAGGGGCCTGTTTTGTGTCGAGTGATGAAGGCGCAGGTTTCTTCACCGAGTCGATCCGTGAGGTAGCCTTTCTCGTGAACGATTTCGGTGCCGCGATAGATCGGATCTTCGGGATCATCGAGCTTGAAGTAATCATGTGCACCGCGACCGAGGAAGCCGAAGACTTCGTCAAAGCCGCGCAGGGCCGGACTCCAGGCTGGATCAGGCCCCAGGTGCCATTTGCCAAACTGAGCGGTCGCGTAGCCAGCGGGCTTGAGGTATTGCGGAAAAATCTTCTCCGTCATCGGCAAGCCGCTGCCTGCTTCACCGCCCGTGTAGAGTCCGAGCCGCTGCTGGTATCGTCCGGTCATGAGTCCGGCCCGTGTCGGTGAGCAGACATGACCACTGACATAGCCTTGTCGGCAAATGACGCTCTGCTTTGCCAGCGAATCGAGATGCGGCGTGGTAATCTCTTTCGGATGCTGCGGATTGAAGAGCACATCTGCGTAGCCTAGATCATCCGCCACGATGACGATGATGTTTGGCTTTTCAGCAGCTTGAGCTGTCCCGAGAAGTGCCAGGAGGCTGAGGAGGATGGATTTCATGCGGTTACTTGGATTGATGCCGGCGGACTCTGGAGAACGCGGAGAAACGGCATCTGTATCAAGTCACGGCTACTTCCGTGTTGGCATGGCCGATTGCAGAGGTAGTTCGCCTCGCAGCAAGGCGCTGCCTTGGCCGGTGAGCCAGAGGTAGTGGTCGCTGGGCAGGCCTTCGTAATCGAGGAACTGGGTAGTGCCGACGGGAATGTCATTCGTGCATTTGAAGATAGCAGTGCCTTCATCGACCTCGTCAAACATGGCGACGTAGATCATTTGTGCGCCGGCGGTTTTAGCCGCGACAAATTGCGACCAGAGGAACTCGCCTTTCAACCGCGGAATACTGCCGATGGGTGAGTCCTGTTTCAGATTGTGCCAACTAAAGCCGGGGAATACGACGGGGAGATAATCCAGCGAGTGCTCGCTGCACCAAGCGATGTCGGGCTTCCAGAGCTTTTCGCCGTGGCGGGTGGCTTCTTTGGGATTGCGGTAGCGCCCAGGGGTCCAGGGGCTGAGCACGTCGGCTAATTTTAGGACATCGTGCAGAGCAGGATCTGGCGCAGCATCACGATGAAGCTCGTGCCAACCGGTGGGAATACCGAGCATGATGGAACAGCCGTCGGCTTTGAGGGACTCGATCAACGTGCGGCATTCAGCGAGCGTGTATTTCCGATCATCATTAAACCCGATGCCCCATACAGCGACGAGTGGCTTGCCGTGATGGCGCAGATACGCAGCGTCATCGCCCATCTTCATTTGGGCACGCAGCATGCGCCAGTCGTCCATCACTTGAGCTGTGCCTCCAGCAGGCAAGCCACTGAGGTCATACATCACGGCATAAGCGCGGCCTTCGCGGTTCGCGCCTTCACGACAGTTCGCGAGCACGATGTCTTTGTGATGCCGTGTCGCTGGATTTTTCAGACCATTGGCAAAACGCTGCACAAAGACGCCATCCAGACCATACTCACGCATCCAGCGAAAATGACGCAGCACGATTTCGCGTCGATACGAGCTGAAAACTGATAGGGGCTTGCCATTGGCGAGCTGAAAACCAGTGGCGAACAACTCCTCCGGAGCAAATTCAGAAACATCAGGCAGGAGATCCACGCTGACATTTTCAGGTGCGAGAGGCTTCTTCCGGTTCTTTGCCCAATGCGTCCAGCCCAGGTCCGCGCCATCGCCTTCACAATTGAACCAGCCTTGGTAACCCGCCATGACTTTGCCGGTGAGAGTGGCTGTATCCACCCCCTTAACGCTGGGGCCGGTGTAGGGAGCCAGCGGGCTCAAGGGCTCAGCGGCAGATAAAGAGATGGCAAGGAGTGAGAGGAAAAATGGTTTCACAGAGTGGTAACTTGGATCAAAGCAGAATCATTGGCCTTGATTGTTCACGGGAAAGAAGAGCTGTGAGGCACGGCGGAGTTCTGAGGAATGGCGGCTGCCGGAGTAGATGGCATTTGGGACGCCACGGCGTTTGGCAAAAAGATGGTAGGCTCCGAGAGCTTCAAAGCCGGCATTGAGGGAGCCGTTCATGGGCAAGTATCCATTGCAATTCACGGGTACAGTTTCCACCATGCCCCAAGGTGGGAAGAGCTTGGCTTTTTCTAGTCGGCGCAGGAGGGTGTAGGTCTCTGATGGCTCGGTGAGAGCGGCAGACATGAGGATGTAGTGGGGATGCAATACGGCCTGATCGGGCAGATCGACTCCGCCGACATAATAGCTATTTCCAGTCGGTCCCTCGCCAGCCGAAAGGCCATAGAGCCCCAGTTTGGCAGCCATGCTGCCGGGCCAGGTGCGGGTTACATAATCACGCTGTGCATCAAGCATGCGATGACGTGCCATGGACCATTTCACACCATCCAGAGCGTCTGGCTCGTCGCTGTCGAAGTCAGGATAAAAAAGACTCTGCAATTCTGGAATGAAACCAGATCCCTGCCAGGCTTGTCCTGGGCGTTTCATTGGATGACGCGGGGCGTTTTCGTTGACGATATTTTGCAGCATCATGACGAGTGCCGTCTCACCACCCCAGTCCTTCCAGCCATGTTCCAGCAGGGTGCGTCCGTCGTCTTTGATGCCGTGACTGATGACGCCATCAGGCAGACGGAGCTTATCAAAGTCGATCTGATCCACAGCCGAGACGACATCAGATTTCAAGCCCTCATCTGCGAGGATCTCAGCTCCGAGCAGGACGCTGTGGTAAAAAATAGCGGTATCCACCGTGCTGAATTCAGTGCCAGGATGGATGGCGTAACCCATGCCCGTTCTGCTCACAAAATGTGGCAGCACACAGAGTGGTCGATCCAGCAACTTTACAGCCTTGAATATTTGTTGGAGAGTCTTCTGCGCCTTTTCTGGACTGACGATGCTCAGCGGCGGCTGGGAAACCGCCACGGTCGCCAGCGCAAACATGCCGGTGGAGGCGAGAGATTCAAAGGCTCCATCTTCAAGGTGAGCGCGGTCTTTTACGAAGCCGGACTCGGCATCAAAACAGCGCGCGAGCTTGGCATACGAGGCCGCTGTGACGTATTCGTCAAATGGCACATCTGGCGCTTCTACGCCTAAAAAGAGCCCATCGACTGTAATCTCAGAGCCTGGTTCGGCGATCCAGTTGATGAGTTTGGCGTTCTTGCAAGTGATGGGCGAGACGGGGAAAGTCAGCGTGCTACCCGGAGTGCTGGGCACGGTCAAAGCCACAGACCAGAGCATTTCTTGGTTGTCTGATTTGATCTCCAAGCGCATTTTGCCCAGCCCAGAGGCGTCCAGACGAATGCTGGAGATGCGCGTTTGATACTTTGATTGGATTAGTGCGGGCCATGCCGCGGTGAAATCTAGCGTCTTTTGCGGCTCACGCGCTAGGCCTGCGAGGCTGTGCCACATGCCGGCCCAGGCGTCTGGCTCCTGACCCAGGTGTGGGAAAACCTCGTCTTTGATCCACTCGATATCGTGCTCGGCTGGCCCCATGAAGCCAAAGTCTGTGCCTAGGTGCGTGTAAGCGGTGAAGGAGTTTAGCCGGCGAGTGCCAGAGATCGGCATCGCCTCTTTTCCAGGCTCCTGATGGATAAAGTACTCCTGCACGGGCTGCCAGATCAGACGCGGCGCGTTCTGACCTGAGCTGGATAGGAGCATCCCGAAAAGGGCTACACTGGCTGGCAATAGGCGCATTAAACTGGAAAAAGACAACTTACGGGAGATACGCGCCCTATGGCAATCAAGTTTATGATTGTTTGCCCATTCACCACCCGCGCGGCCCATTTTCCACAGGATCAGGCGCTGGCGGAGGCGGTCCTGCATCAGGCATATCGAGAATGGTGGCAAACTCGAAGTCGATGAGGCAAAAGCGGCCCTGCTTGGCGTCATAGGTCACATTACGGGTGTAGGGATCCTCATGGCGCACCCCGTATTGCTCCAGCTCGGCGTAGATCTGCCGGAGTTTATCCTCAGTGAGTCGATCCACGCGCTGTCCGCAATTCGTGGTCACGAGGTGAAGTTTCTCGGCATCTGTCTCCACTACACGCGGCACAAATTTGCAGCCCTGTTTTTCCAGATACTTCAAGACACGTACTTCATGCTCGAAGCGCTCCTGGGCCAGACTGCCACGGAAAGTCTTATAGACACGTCCGTCGTAGCCTAGTCGGACGAGGGATCTTGCAGTGTTCTTGGCTTCTTGCATGAGGGGTGCTCAAACATGGCTTCATCCTCCCCATGGGGCAAGCTACGAAAACAATGACAGCTTTTTGATTGGCACTTCGTTCTGGATACCTCAAAATAATCCAACCTATGATCCAACCCACGACCCGCCGCTCCTTCCTGCGCCAGACAGCTCTGGCCACCACAGCCTTATCCGCCAGCCGCGTGATGGGGGCTAATGATAAAATCCGCATCGCCGGTATCGGCCTTGGTGGCCAAGGCACGGGCAATATCGGACGGATGGCCAAGGTGCCTGGAGTGGAGATCGCCTACCTTTGTGATGCAGATACCGTGGCGCTGGATCGCCTGAAAAAGAAGTATCCCACGGCTAAAACCACCCAGGATCTGCGCAAAGTCATGGAAGACCCGAGCATCGATGCCGTCGTGGTCTCTACCGGCAATCACTGGCATGTCTTAGCCAGCATCTGGGCCATCCAGGCAGGAAAAGATGTGTATGTGGAAAAACCGATCTCGCACAACATCTGGGAAGGCCGCCAACTCGTCAAAGCTGCACGTAAACACAATCGTATCGTACAAGGCGGCACTCAGCAGCGCAGTGACCCTTTCCATCAGGAGCTCATGGCTTATCTCGATTCCGGTGCCCTGGGAAAAATGAAATACGTGCGCTGCAACCACTACGGCATGAGAGCCAGCATCGGTAAGCGCGAGACGCCGATCACTCCGCCGACGACCGTGGATTACAATCTCTGGCTCGGCCCAGCGCAGGACATCCCAATCCTGCGGGAAAAATTCCATTACGACTGGCATTGGAACTGGAATACCGGCAATGGCGAACTGGGTAACTGGGGCCCGCACATTCTGGACGATCTCCGCAATGTGGTCTTCCGCGACAAGATCGCTCTACCGAAGAGAGTCATCTCAGGTGGCGGCCGTTTTGGCTGGAATGATGCAGGAGAGACGCCAAACACGCATTTCATGTATATTGATACTGGAGATGTGCCCGTGATCATGGACGTGCATAATCTACCTCGTCAGAAAGGCATGAAAGGCGGTGACGTCTATCGCCGCCGCCGTACGAGTGCCTTCATGGTGATCGAATGCGAAGGCGGCTACTATGCTGGTGGTCGTGGCGGTGGTTCGGCGCATGATCCTGCGGGAAAAGTCATTCAGAAATTCAAAGGCGACGGTGGAGCCACCCACGCTGCCAATTTCATCGCCGCGATCCGCAGCAGGAAGAAGGAAGATCTGAAAGGTGAAATCGAAAAAATCCATTATTCCAGCGCCTGGTGCCATCTCGGCAATATGTCCTGGCGGCTCGGACAGTCTGCCGACTACGATCTAGCCAAAGCCCAGCTCAAGGACTTCCAGCCTTGGCAAGAGGTTATCGAAGACCTCCCCGCCCACCTTATGGCCAATGAAATCACCCTGAAATCGGGTGAAATGCGTATTGGCTCCATGCTGGAGATTGATTCTGAAAAAGAAACGCTCGTCGGACCTACCGCCACACCTGAGGCCCTAGCCATGCTGAAGCTTGAGTATCGTGAAGGATTCGAGGTGCCAGAAATCAGCT
>JAPLUM010000139.1 GCA_026397605.1 Verrucomicrobiota bacterium
CCTGAAGTTTTCGAAGGATGCCAACAGCCAGAAGAACAACCCACTATTTGAAAGTTTCGGTTGGAAGCCGCGCTTCCCTTACCTGCTGAAAAAGTGCCACATTCTGGAAAGCATGTGTCAGGCGTCAGTAATTGGGTTGTAAGGCGTTTGTGAGAAAGTGAGCCATTCAGCCAGTTTGGCTAAATGAGGGCTTTTGGCATTCACACAAGCATGCAAATAGGCCATCAGATGTTGCCTATGCTTCTTAGCGTTCTGGTGCAGGGACTTGTGACTTTCAGGCAAACTGTGATCGGTAGGCTTGATGCCGACTGCCTTGCCCACTTGATAAAGCCATGGTTCAAGATCTGGCTGGACCTCGATAAGGTGCTTCCCTTCTAGCGGGTGCTTGTAGAGAACTAGGCCGAGGTTCGCACTCTGTTCGATCAGTCGATACTGTCGCAGATAAGGCGGCGGCGGCTGACCTGGATCTTGATCGATCAAACCAAAGTCATCGGATCGTGTAGATAGGGACAGTCCTTTTGAAACACGGCCCTTACCAGCATGATGTGAAATCTGACGGATAGGTTTCCCCAGCGCCAACATCAAAGCTTCGTCGTTATGGCATTCGAGGTGAATCATCCCACTTCTGGAAGCAGCCGGTCAAAGTTAAAGAAGGCGTCCATACTCCACTCCTTGATCTGATCGATCTGCTCTTGATTCATCGGGTAGGCCTTCGTTTCAAAGTTCTCCATACGACAGAGCACGACATTCAAATCCTTTACAGGTGTCTTCGAAAGCAGCGAATCTAACATGTAAGGACTGTGCGTCGTCAGGAAGAACTGATTACCACGATCATCCAATGCGATGCTCTCGGCGAGAGTCTTGGTGTAGGGCGGGAAGGCGTGGGCTTCGGGCTCGTCGAAGACCAAGATCGAGTGCTCATGAGTGCCAATGACCAGACTATAGAAAACCATTCTTCGCACCGTCTCAGAAGCACTCATGTAGGGTAACGTGATAATTGTGCCATCTTCCTCGCGTGCAAGAAAGACCGCGTAAGTCGAACGATCTACAGCCAAGCGATATCTCCCATTTTCGAAAAAGGCCGCTGCTGCAATTCTCGCGTCACGGTTGTTCGCTAGAAAGCCACCGAAGTTACCTCCGTCAGGGCTTAAAAGTTTATCAGACTCAGCTGTTTTGCCCGAAACATGTGGATCGAACAAATAATACTCGACTGGCAAAATCTCTTCAGGGATGCGAATGTTCTTCCCCACTGCATCCACATCTCCTGATGGCATATCGATACGCCAAACGTGCTTTTCCGCTCCTTTAGCGTATTCGAGTGAAGCACCGTTATTGAGCCAGATAGCTTGCAGCGCGCAATCATCACAAACAACTTCCGTCGCAGGTCGATTAAGACTTGTGTCGAAGTTGAGATCCGCAAGTCTTTCTACTCTAAGACATTTTCGAATATTACCCAGGATTCCAAGATTCCAAAGTCCCAGCGCTTCCAAAATATTCGTCTTCCCGACATTAGGCTCCCCAATGAACACATTGACCCTACGACAATCGAGATCGAGTTCGCGGATGGATTTGAAGTTACGGATGGAGAGTTTTTGGATCATGCGTCAGGCATAGGCCAGTCTTCTTTTTGGCACTGGAATAGAACGTCCAATCTCTTTCGCTGTTTCAATCCACTCACTAATCACGACGCGGACATTGGCCAGCGCTTCTTCGTAAGTAGCACCATCGGCTTTACAGCTTGGGAGTTCCGGAACCTCGACGATCATGGCTGCATCATCTTGGCTCCAGTAAAAGATCATTTCGAAGTTAGGAATCGAGTTCATCGGCTCACAGATTGGCAGGCTGATTTCACGAAAGAACTTCAGTCACAAAACCATTAAGCGTTCGCCCGGAGGATCTGGGCAAGCACATACGGCAGGATGCCGCCGGCGCGGTAGTAGTCGATCTCGACAGGGGTGTCGATGCGGACAACCAGCGGAATGTCGAAGCTGCTGCCGTCGGCCTTGTGGACGCGGAGGGTGGCTTCGCCTTGGGGCTTGAAGTCGTTGGACAGACCAAGCAGGTCAAAGGTGGCATCACCGAGATCCTTCACTTTGTCGTAGTCAGCTTTATCCTTGAAGTTCAGAGGCAGAACGCCCATGCCGACGAGGTTGCTGCGGTGGATACGCTCAAAGGACTTGGTGACCACGGCTTTGACGCCGAGAAGTCGTGTGCCTTTAGCGGCCCAGTCGCGGCTGCTGCCCATGCCGTAGTCTTCACCACCGATGATGATGCTTGGTGTGCCGCTGGCCATATACTTCGTTGCAGCGTCAAAGATCGACATTTCCACAGGAACATCGCCAGGATAAGCTGGAACTCCTGTGTCGGTCATTTTACCTGCGATATCATCCACATGCGTGCCGATAGGACCTTCAATCGGATGCCACACAGTGTCGCCACCTTCTTTACCACCGAGCATGAGGTTCTTGATACGGACGTTGGCAAAGGTGCCGCGCGTCATGATGCGGTCATTGCCACGACGGCTGCCGTAGCTGTTGAAGTCAGACTGGGCCACACCGTTGTCACCCAGGAAGCGACCTGCCGGGCTAGCCTTTTTAATGGCACCCGCTGGGCTGATGTGATCCGTTGTGACGCTGTCGCCAAAGATACCAAGCGGACGAGCACCGACGATTTCCACGATGTCGCGCGGCTCCATGCTGAAGTCCTCAAAGAAGGGCGGATGCTGAATGTAAGTGCTCTTTTCGTTCCAGTCATAGACCAGTCCGGTCGAACCAGGGATCTCGTTCCACT
>JAPLUM010000532.1 GCA_026397605.1 Verrucomicrobiota bacterium
GGAGCTGGCTGGGTGGTCGTCGCGGTCCATGGCTGTTGTTTTCTTGGGTTTGGGGTTATTCCGAGTCGCGGAATTGAGGGGTAGTGATTCCTGCCTGGCTTATATGATTGGATGCCAGGACTGCCGTTCCACGTTCAGTTATTTGTGAATTACTCAATGGATGATTAAACACTGTCAAAATCATAAGCAGCCGACAAGCCATTTATTCACATTCTTTGGATTTTGTGAATATTATTTCGTGACGGTCTCGTCAGGGAGCAGGGCGCCCAGGGCAAAGAAGGCGTGTTACAGACTAATGTTCCGTATCAAGCGCGCTCCTCCCAATCCATGTATGATTGAACCTACATCTAAAGTGTAGCCCGCAGTTAATCCTCTGATGCAAGCACCAAACGATACAGCCCACCTTCTTGGGAAAGGATGACGGGCTCGCCTTCGGTGTCGACTGTGATCAGAGTGGGATTAAATTTATGCTGAGCTGGTCCACGATGCAGGACAAGACGGCGCTTAGCATGGGCACCTTCTGCATCCATTTCTAAGGCCCAGACATGGCCATAGCCCCAGTCGGCAAAGAGATAAGCTCCATTCAGGTCAGCGAATTTGCTGCCACGATAGGGCTGCCCTCCGACGATGCAGATGCCCTCGCCTCGAAGGCGTGTGTAAGAATGAACAGGGTCCACGGTGGTGGTCTGGGGTAGCAGTGGCTTCGGATGAAAAGCAGTTGCAGCAGGCCCTTCACGGTCACTCCAGCCATAGTTGGCCCCTTTTTGAATCATGTTTATCTCTTCCCAGAGATCTTGACCCACATCGGCACACCAGAGCTGATGCGTTTTAGCATCAAAGGCTAGGCCCCAGGGATTTCGCAGTCCAAGTGCATAGATCTCCGGGCGCACGGCCTGCTCGGCCACGAAGGGGTTATCGGCTGGAATGCCATAGGCTAAGTGGGGAGAGCGAGTATCTACGTTGATGCGCAAAATTTTACCATGCAACACCCACGGGTTTTGAGCTAAGCGATACGGGTCATCCCGCAGACCACCATCCCCGAGAGCAATGAATAACATACCATCTGGGCCGAAGACGAGATGGCCACCCCAGTGATCCGCTAAAGGCTGCTGCAGCTCCAAGACGAGGCGCTCAGTCTCAGGCATGGCCACAGGCACATCACCTTCGGTAGCACGCATTTCACTGATCACGGTGCGTCTGGGCTCGTTCTGCGTGTAGCTAAGATAAAACAGATGATTTGTGGCAAACTGCGGATGGAAAGCGATGCCATGCACACCTTCTTCAAACAGCAGAATACCCTTCATCCGCTCACGAAAATCCAGAAACAGTCGATGCGTACCTGAGCCATCCAATTTGATGGCGGAAAACTCACCGCGCTGCATGGCAACGACCATTTCTCCCTGTGCACCAGGAATAGCGGAAAGCATGACTGGCGAATCAAACTCACGATCAAAGGGGATGCGCGCCAGTTTTAAGCCAGGGTAGGTTTCTTCAGGAATCTCCAGTGCTGGCGCGACGAGTGGAACAAGCGAAGAGGCCGAGTCCTCAGTTCCGGCCCCCAAAGCATCTGCTGTGAATAGAAGACAGCTTAAAACAGAGACGATCCGGCGCAGGGATGTTTGAGTCATAGAAATATAGAATTAGATCACAATCCGCATGTGCCGTGCCAAACAACAAGAAGAATCTGTATTCTTTCGAAACATGACAAAGTCATCAGACTTCAGTTCCAGCTTCCAGATGGCACCTCTTCTGCTACTGACATTATTGCCGTATGCAGAATGTCCCCATTGCCAGTTTAGGTCCCTGTCAGTTTCCATCCCCGCTCCATCAGATTGGTACCGTCGAGGTCCCCTTCAAAACAGACGAGGATCAGATCCTTTACACGAACACCGTAGCAGGCCTTAGCAAAGAGTCGGAAGCCATGACCTTTGAAGAGGCTGGACCACGCGAGCACATCTACTATGACCCTCGGCATTGTCACCTGTGGCGGGCTTTGCCCAGGGCTAAACGATATCATCCGCGGCATCGTCAATCAATGCCACCGCCAATATGGCGTGACTAAAGTCTATGGATTCCGCTACGGCTACGAGGGGCTCGTTCAGCGTTATGGTCACACACCTCTCATTTTGCGCCCAGAGTCCGTATCCCAGATCCATAACTTTGGTGGAACAATCCTAGGAAGCTCGCGCGGCCAGCAGCCAGTCGGCGAGATGGTGGACACGCTGGAAGACATGTGTGTGGATATTCTTTTCGTCATCGGCGGAGACGGTAGCCTGCGTGGAGCAGCGGCCATCGCCGAAGAAGTCTCCAAGCGGGGGCTCAGCAAAGCCATCGTTGGCATCCCGAAGACCATTGATAACGACATCATGTATCTGGACAAATGCTTCGGTTTCGAGACCGCGTTTGCCGAAGCTGTGAACGCAGTGAAATGCGCCTACACAGAAGCCTGTGGAGCCGTCAACGGAGTCGGCCTCCTCAAACTCATGGGGCGTGACAGTGGCTTCATCGCCTGCTTTGCCGCGCTAGCTGGCAGCAATGTGGATTACGTGCTCATCCCAGAGGTCCCATTCACTCTCGAAGGACAGCAGGGGCTATTAGAATCGCTGCGCTATCGCCTAGCCAAGCGTGGCCAAGCCGTCATCGTCGTGGCCGAGGGGGCGGGTCAAAATCTCCTCCAAAGTGATGGGAGCACCGATGCCAGCGGCAATGCGCGTTACGGTGACATTGGCTTATTTCTCAAAGACCAAATCAACGGCTTCTTCAAGTCTCGCCGGATGGAGGTCAATCTCAAGTACATTGATCCCAGTTACATCGTCCGCAGCGTGCCCGCTAATCCCCAAGACAACGTGTACTGCAGTCGCCTAGCCCAGGCAGTCGTCCACGCTGCCATGGCTGGAAAAACAGGCATGCTTGTAGGACGCTGGCAAAATGCCTTTGTGCATCTGCCACTGGAGATGGTCACCCACGGCAGACGCAAAGTGGACTCCAAAGGCGAACTCTGGCATGCCGTCTTAGAAAGCACCGGCCAGCCAGCCCGATGGGAATGAGAATCGATCGCCCAGGTTTCTGACGTTGATCCACCTCATTGCATGGCAGCAGTCTGAAAGACCGATCCTTGCCTCAGACTACCTTCGCATCATTCAGCTTATCTCAGCCAGCCGAACAAAGCTTCTTTAACTCATAAGGACACGCCACGCTTCCATGGCAGGAAGTCGTCCTGGCCAAGAGCCACGGCCTTGGGCTGATACTGGCCGCTGGCGGTGGCGATGCAGAAGTCCAGCAGGGCGTCTCCCATTTGAGGTACGGTCTGGGTGCCGGTAATGACGGGGCCGGTGTCGAAATCAAGAATATCACTCATGCGCTGCATCAGCGTGGTATTCGTGGCAATCTTCAAGGTGGGGCAGACGGGATTACCGGTGGGAGTTCCTAGACCGGTGGAAAAAAGAATCAGGTTACAACCTCCAGCAGCGATAGCTGTGGTGGACTCGACGTCATTCCCTGGGGTGCAGTAGAGCGTCAGTCCGCCGTGTTTGGTGATTGGCTCACTGTAATCCAGGACGTCCACGATCGGGGCAGTGCCGCCTTTTTTGGCTGCTCCGGCAGATTTAATGGCATCGGTGATGAGGCCATCGCGGATGTTGCCTGGGGAGGGGTTGGCATCAAAGCCGGAGCCACAGGCCTGAGCCGCTCCCTCGTAAGTACGCATGAGATGGACGAAGCGATCCGCGAGCTCAGTTGTCTCACAGCGATCACAGAGGCTCTGCTCTACGCCCGCCAGCTCAGGGAACTCGGAAAGCACCGGCGCTGCGCCGAGGGCGGAAAGTAGATCAGCAGTGTGGCCGATGACGGGATTGGCCGAGATGCCTGAAAAGCCATCCGAGCCGCCACACTCGACGCCAACGATGAGATCGCTCAGCGGACAGGCTTCACGCACTTGCGTGTTGGCTTTGGCAACGCCTGCAAAGGTAGTGCGGATGGCGCTGGCCATCATATCACGCTCGGAGGCACACTTTTGCTGCTCGAAGATATGCAGGGGTTTATTAAAACGAGGATAGAGGCGACTCAGCGCGGACTCCAGCAGGCTGACCTGGGCATGCTGGCAGCCAAGACTCAGCACGGTGGCTCCGCAGACGTTGGAGTGGGCGATGTAGCCCGCCAAAAGTTGTACTAGGGCCAAAGCATCCTGCCGAGTGCCGCCGCAGCCGAGTCCGTGCTCCAAGAATTTGATGCCGGTAACATTGGGGAAAAGCGGAGTGGGCTCATTCAGTAGCAGTTCTTCAGCATCGCCCTCCAAAGAGATTCCCTGCTGATGACGCTCGACGAGTGTTTGAGCAAAGCGCTCGTAGGGAGAGGTGCGAGCATAACCGAGTGAGCGAGTCAGCGCCTCACGCATGAAGGCGAGATTTCGGTTCTCACAAAAGACGAGCGGGATAACGAGCCAATAATTCGCGGTGCCGGAGACGCTATCGGTGCGCTTGTAGCCCATGAAGCTGCGTGACTGCCAGGCGCTGACATCGGGTGGTGTCCAGACATGACTGCTTTTCTTACCAGAGAAGGTGGCGGTCTCGTGCTTGATGTTATGCGTGTGAACGAGGCTTCCTGCAGGAATGGCGTGCATGGCACGGCCAACGGTGACTCCATACATGGTCACCAGATCACCAGCGGCGAAATCACGCGCGGCGAACTTATGCTTAGCATTGATGTTTTCCCGGAGAGTCCAGGCATCCACCTCCTGCCCTGCTTTAAGATCCCGCAGGGCGACGATGAGATCGTCTGCTGGATGAACTTTGAGAATCGCTGCTGACATAAATTTTGAGTTAACCGGCCACAAGCTTGCCTTCTTTTAGAATCAGGAGACGATCCCCCAGTTTAGCAAGTGACTGATCGTGGGTCACGACGACGAGCGTTTTTTTGGATTCGGCGACGACGCTCATGAGCATGTCCATGACGCCGGATCCCGTGCTGGAGTCGAGGTTACCTGTCGGCTCATCTGCATAGAGAATACCGGGGTCATTGATCAATGCGCGAGCGATGGCCACACGCTGTTGTTCACCACCACTGAGCTCCGTGGGCAGATGATCCAGACGGGGCGTGAGTCCTACCCGATCCAGCAGCTCACGGGCACGTGCCTCGGCCTGTCGACCACCGATCATGGCTGGCAGCATGACATTTTCTAAGGCAGTGAGTTCTGGCAAAAGGAAATAGTGCTGAAAAACAAAACCCATGGTCCGATTGCGGGCCAGCGCACGCTCTTTGGCGCTGCCATGATAGAGCGATTTACCGTGAACCAGCACATCTCCACTCGTCGGCTTTTCTAAACCACCAAGAACATAAAGTAATGTCGTTTTACCCGAGCCGGACTGACCACAGAGGAAAACTTTTTCACCCGGAGCCACTTCGACATTCAGCCCACGCAGGACTGGCAGTTCATGACCACCGATCTTGTAGATGCGGTGGACATCTTGAGCCGTGAGAGTTGCAGCAGAAGTATTCATGAGCTTGCGTTTTGCTTTTGATCCAATGCGATGCGCCCCAGAGCTAGGGAACCCAAGAGACCAGACCGCGAGCCTAATCCAGGTGAAACGATAAACTGATCAATCTCACGTCCTACTTGAGGAATGAGAAGGTAACCATTGAGATGATGCATGAGTTTTGCACGGATCAAAGGAATGACCTGCGGCTGCTCCATCACACCCCCACCCAGGATGATACGCTTGGGTGAAAGAGTGAGGCAAAGGTTCATCAAGGCGTAGCCCATGATGTCAGCGATCTCTTCCCAGGCAGGATGCTCGAAGGGCAGAGTGTCTGCACGAATGCCCCAGCGCTTGGCGATGGAAGTGCCGCTCACATAGCCCTCGACGCAGCTGCGATGGAAAGGGCACTGGCACTCACGCTGAACAGCGTAGCTATTTTTTGGCGGTGGAACGGCAAGGTGCCCAATCTCAGGATGCATTGCTCCATGAAGGAGCTGCCCATTCACGAGGACACCGCCTCCGACACCTGTGCCGACAGTGATGTAGATGAGAGGATCCATCCCCTGCCCTGCGCCCCAGAGATACTCAGCTAAAACGGCAGCATTCACATCCGTATCGAAACCGACAGGCACGCGAAAACGATTTTGGAAAAAAGTAACGATGTCCGTGTGCTGCCAACCCGGTTTAGGCGTCGTGGTGATAAAACCATAGGCCTCACTTTTTGGATTTAGATCCACAGGTCCGAAGGTGCCGATACCGAGCGCTGAAAAGTGCCCATGCTCGACTTTCATTCTGGAAAGCCAGCGGCTGGTGAGTTCCAAGGTTTCCTCAGGCGTCGTCGTCTCAATCCGATGCACAGCCCGCAGATCATGGGGCCCAGTACCGATGCCGCAGACAATCTTTGTCCCACCCATCTCGATTGCCGCAATGAGAGGTTGATCACTCATGTGTGGCGGACTGCAGCTGAATCACGAATTCCAAGGCTGGCGTAGATTTCACGCGTGGAATGAGACTTATTCAGGGTGTAAAAGTGAATGCCATCCACGCCATTTTCCAGAAGGTCGCGGCACTGCTCCGTGGCATAATGAACACCGACGCGCTGGACTGCGTCTTCATCTGCACCGCAGCGCTGAATGGCACGCAGCAGCTTAGCAGGATAGCGGGCACCAGCTGCCAGCTCGGCCATGCGCTTCATCCCACTGGCACTCGTGATCGGCATGATCCCTGCGATGATTGGGATGGTGATCCCAGATAGACGACAGCGGTCACGGAAATCAAGGAAGTCATGATTGTCGAAGAACAGCTGAGTGCAGATGTAGTCCGCGCCAGCATCACATTTAGCCTTTAAATAATCCATCTCCAAAACTCGATTCGGCGTGCTGGGATGGCCCTCTGGGAAACCAGCCACGGCTATACCAAAGCCACGCTTATCAGGATGCGCCCCACTGTCATTAAACTTTCGGATATAGCGCACCAGATCCGCAGCGTGCTGAAAAGCATCTTTGGTCCGGTCATACCCCTCTAGATTCCTCGGGGGATCACCACCCAGCGCTAGAATATTACTCACACCGGCCTCAGCATAGCGCTCCAGGATGCTTGAGATATCGGCCTCACTATGACAAACACAGGTCAGATGTGGCACCGGGTCCAGCGTGGTTGTCTTTTTGATACGGACTACCAAATCATGGGTCAGCTCACGGGTAGAACCACCGGCTCCATAAGTGACACTGACGAAGGATGGCTTGTAGCTTTCCAGCTCGCCGATGGTCTCATAGAGAGCCTCGAAAGCCTCAGCAGACTTAGGCGGAAAGAATTCGAATGACAGCGTAGGGCGCTGCTGGCTGAGGATATCGGAAATGTGCATCAGAAAAGGATTGCCTCAATCAAAGCAGGGATGGTCAGGGTGCAAGGCTAGGCTGGTTATGTCAGACGATTTTCAGGGAAATGCCCATGTATCAAAGCCAGTGTGAATTAGCGCTGCATCAGAGCTTCGATCTCGTCCACCTCGATGGGGATACCGGCCATCAGATCTGTATTCCCGTGCTCGCCGATCAGAATATCATTTTCTAATCGAACGCCCAGTCCCTCTTCACGAATGTAGATGCCAGGCTCAACAGTGAAAACCATGCCCGGCTGAATCGGCTTCCATGTATGCCCGACATCGTGTACATCAATCCCCAAATGGTGGCTGGTGCCATGCGGGAAATACTTTTTATACAGTGGCTTTTCAGGATCTTGCTTTGCCACCTCTTCACGATTCAGCAAACCTAGGCCAATCAGCTCTTCCGTCATGAGCAGACCGACTTGCTCCTGATACTCACGAATGATCACTCCAGGTCGTAGTATCTCGCAGCATTTTTTAAAGACACGCAGGACCGCCTCATAGACCTGACGCTGGCGGGGGGTGAATTTCCCATTCACTGGAATGGTACGGGTCAGATCGGCGTTGTAGTTCCCGTAATTGGCTGCGATATCCAGCAGCAGCATCTGCCCATCCTCACACTGACAATGATTGGTGATGTAATGAAGCACGCAGGCATTGGCCCCAGAGCCAATGATCGGTGTATAGGCAAAACCTCGCGCACGCTGACGGATGAACTCATGCGCCAGTTCCGCCTCAATCTCAAACTCATGCACACCGGGCTTCACAAATTTCAACAAACGATTAAAGCCATCTGAAGTGATACGGACAGCCTCATTTAAAGAAGCCAACTCAGCAGGCTGCTTGATGCAGCGCAGATCATGCATCAGAGGTGCCAGACGGCGATAATCATGAAGAGGATACTCAGCCTGACAGCGAAGGGTAAAACGATGCTCACGGGTCTCCGTGGGGATCGTGGCGCGCTGATGTTCATTGGAGTTAAGATAGACCTGATCCGCCTGGCACATGAGCGCACGGAAATGGGTCTCAAAATCCTGCAACATGACCAAGGAACGAGGGGGCAACAGCTCATAAAGACGCTGGCGGTTGGTCACATAAAGCTCTGCAGGGAGGGGTTGGTAACGCATAAAAAGCTAATCAAGCGCCTAGAAGCGCATCCGCCAATCTAGAAATCACCCAAAATGCATCTATTTTTCTCAGAACAGGGTGAATTGTGAATAGCTTCTTGATTCCCCGAAGGAAGGTGCCACTCTCACCACCCACTTTCTAGCAACCACAAACACAACTCCTCATGGGAAAGCAACTCAACAAAGTCATCAAACGCCGCCGTCTTAAAGCCTACAAGGACCGCAAGAAGGCCCTCGTCAAATCAGGCGCAGCCCGCAAAGCAGCCACTAAAAGCGAGCCAAAAGCCGCCAAAAAGGCCGCAGCTAAGAAGCCTGCTGTGAAGAAAGCCAAGCCTGTCGCTGCCGCGATTGAGGAAGTAGCTGCCGTCGTCGCACCAGTCGCCGAAGTCACCGCTGAAGCTGCTGCTGAGTAACCATTTCAGGACATCGGGCGGTTCTCAGACTCTCTGTGAATCCCCTCGTTGGAAGACAACTTCACCTGTTTTAGGCAGCATCTTGCTTCAAAACTCAGGAGAAAGGCCAAAAAAAGCCTTGCTTTCCGACCCTTAGCCCCCACTGTCCACCTCCCAAAATTTAGTCCGAACTACAAAAATCATGGCTGTTGTTATCCGTCTCCGTCAAGAAGGTGCCAAAGGGCGCCCCGTCTATCGTATTGTTGCTGCTGATCAGCGCTTCAAGCGTGATGGCCGTTTCCTTGACATCTTAGGCACCTACGATCCTGCAAAGGAAAAAGGCAATGCCACAGTGAATCTCGAAAAAGTGGCTGAATGGATCTCTAAAGGAGCCAAGCCAACAGACACCGTGAAGAGCCTCATCAAAAAGGTTCAAGCAGCCGCAACCGCAGCTAAGTAACACTTAGTTTCTTCCAGACAGCCGCCGTGAAACAGCGGCGCGGGGTTAGTGAACGATTTTTCTCATCATGGACGCTCCAGAAGCCCTTCGAGAATTCCTCGCCTATGTGGTCGCCAATTTGATCGACCACCCGCAGCAGGCCAGCATCGCCATCAGCCATAACGCTGCTGGCGCTGTCATTTACAGGGTGCAACTAGCACCTGAAGACGTCCGCCATGTCATCGGCAAAAATGGCCTGACCATCAGCTCGATTCGATCCCTGATGAATACTGCCGCTGAAAAACACGGCATCAAAATCAGCCTCAAAGTAGGTGCCGCGCAGGACCTTGACGCCGAAGAGTCGGCTGAACAAGAAAAACAGCGCGAAGAGGCTGCTTCAGCTTAAAGCACCAGGCGAGCTCTGAAAAACACGCCGAGATCAAGCCCAACTGGCGTTCTCTCGGTGGCTTTTAAAACCAGGATCAGGAAAGACTTACCACCTGACAAAGAATAAAATCTGAGACCATTAGCAGACTAGTCCACTGGCCTCAGATTTCTGGATCTCGAATCAGTCAAATAAACCGATCAAACCATGGTTGGGTAATCCGTGTAGCCCTCAGGTCCAGGAGAATAGAATTTGGCCGCATTTGGCACATTCAATTCTGCTTTGGCAGCGATACGAGCCGGCAGATCAGGATTGGCCAGGAAGCTGGTGCCAAAAGCCACGGCATCTAGCTTTCCATCGGCAATGGCAGCTTCAGCTTCATCGGCAGTGTAGCCCATGTTGGCGATGAGTGTGCCTTTGAAAGCAGCACGGGCAGGCGTCATGACATCGCCACTCTGCTCGCCGAGGAAGTCGGCGCGCATCATGTGCAGGTAGGCTAGGCCACGGGCGCTGCATTGCTCGGCGATGTAGGTGGTAATGGCCACGGGATCGCTGTCGATCATGCTGTTGTAGCTATTCAGCGGCGAGATACGCAGGCCGACGCGGTCCGCGCCCCAGACGCTGATGACGGCATCGATGACTTCGACCATCAAACTGGCGCGATTTTCAATGCTGCCACCATACGGGCCGCTGCGCTTGTTGGCACCGTCGCGGAGGAATTCGTCGAGTAGGTAGCCATTGGCTCCGTGGACCTCCACGCCGTCAAAACCGGCAAGCTTAGCATTCTCGGCTGCCTTTTTGAAAAGGTCTACAATTCCGGGGAGTTCGTCGTCGCGCAGCTCACGCGGCACGTCGTAGGGGACGGAGCCTTTCGGGGTGTGTGCTTTGTCATTGGTGATGCCGATGGCGCTGGGGGCGATCGGGATGGCACCGCCATTGAGATCGGAATGGCAGGCGCGTCCGCCATGCCAGAGCTGGAGGACAATGAGGCCACCTTTGGCATGAACGGCATCCGTGACTTGCTTCCAACCGGCGATTTGAGCCTCGGAATAAATGCCTGGCTCCGTGTAAAAGGCGCTGGCGCCTTCACTGATGGCCGTGGCTTCAGCGATGACGAGTCCGCCGCTGGCGCGCTGGGCATAGTACTCGGCCATGAGAGGCGTGGGGACGTGGTCCGTCGTGGCACGGCAGCGGGTAAGTGGGGCGAGGAGGACGCGGTTTTGGAGCTGGAGAGCGCCGACGGTGAGTGGGGAGAGAAGTTGCATAGGGGATTGATGATTTACGATTTTAGATCAGCGTGGATTTTGATGTGGAGGTGGATGTGGTCGTTGACGATGTGTTTGCCAAGGAAGCGGAAGAGACGACCGGAGCCATAGACGCTGCCGAACTGGGTGCGATCAAGATCAAGCACACCCTGCGCGGTGAGGCGTTTGCCATCGGCTGTGGCGACGAGGATGGGGAACTCGATCTCGCGCGTGATGCCGCGAAGGGTGAACTGGCCGCGCAGAAGATGATTGGGCGTGCCGTCGGTGTAGGAGGTAAGCGGTGTGATGCTGTCGGCGACGAATTCGGCCACCGGATGATGTGCCACATCGAAGAAGTCGTCGCTGTGCAGATGGGCGATGAGCATCTGGTTGATCGCGGAGTCGGGGATGTCCTCGCAGGCGATGCTGTCCATCGCGATGCGGAAGCGGGCGGAGACGAGCGCGTTGTCTCGCAAAGTGATCTCGCCCCCGGCCAGGCGTAGGGTGCCGCTATGATGGTTGAAGAGATTGCGGCCGGTCCAGCGGATGAGGCTTTCGTCTGCGTCCACGCGGAAGCTGCCGCTGAGCAAAGGCGCGGCTGGCAGGTCGCCATCACTTTCCAGGAGCAAACCGGCAGCGCTCCAGGCATCGAGACCGCCGTCGAATGCCGTCACGTTCGTGAATCCAGCTGCGGAGAGTTTTTCGGCTGCCACCTTGGCATCGAGCGAGCCGCTGCCCGCGCCGTAGACGATGATGGCGCGGGCTTTGTCGGACGTGAGATCAGCGATTTGATCGAGAAAGGCCACTTCATACACACAAGCCTGCCGCGAGCTTGGAATGCGCCGCGCTGCGAAGACCTCCTCGGGTAGGACCTGCACGAGGAGCGGCGCGTTTGTGGAGGCGAGGAGAGTTTGGAGGTCTTGGGCAGTCATGGTGGAGGGATTTATGATTTACAATTGATGACTTATGATTTGATGAGGCCGAGCCAGGCTTTGCGCTCGGTGAAGAGGAGGAAGGCGGAGAGGACGCAGATGGTGATGAGGGCGGGATCGACGATGTAGGCGCACTTGGCGAGGAAGACGTGAAAGCAGAGGATGTTCACGATGATGGGGCCGAGCACGAGGAGGCCAAGGTTGCGTGTCTTTGGCAGCAGCAGCAGCACGCCGCCGAGGATTTCGAGCGCCTTTACGAAGCTCATATAACCGGTGGGGCCGACGGCTGCGAAGAAATCGCCTGGAGGCGTACCTGCGGGCGGTGGAGGCGGCATTTTGCCAGAGAAAAACATGGCTCCAAAGAAGATGAAGGCGATGCCGAGAAGGACGGAGGCGAGGGTGGGGAGGTGTTTCATGGATTTATGATTTAGGATTTACGATTTGAGGGGGAAGTGTTTAGGCGAGGTCGAAAAGGAGGGCTTCGGCGTTTTCGCTGGCAGTGAGGGTGAGAAGGCCGGTGTCTTCGGTGCTGACGGCATCGCCGGGCTGGAGGGTGGTGCCATTGAGCGTGACGCTGCCTTTGATGAGCTGGAACCAGGCGCCGCGACCGGCGGCGACTTCATGCGTGGTGGATTTGCCAGCAGCGATGCGTACGCGGTAGATGTCGGCATCCTGGTGGATGGTGGCGCTGTCTTCGCGACCATCGGGGGAGATGACGAGCACTTTCTCAGCGGTCTCGTGCTCTGGCTTGGGGTGCCACTCGGTGTAGCTGGGCACGAGGCCGCGAGCTTTGGGTTGAATCCAGATTTGCAGCAGTGAGGCACCTTCGGTCTTCGAGGGGTTGAACTCGCTATGAGTGACGCCTTTGCCAGCGGACATGAGCTGGATCTGACCTGGCTCAAGGGTGCGGCCATTGCCCATGCTGTCTTTATGCGCCAGCGCACCCCAGAGGATGTAGCTGAAGATTTCCATGTCGCGATGCGGATGCGTAGGAAATCCAGCTCCAGCGGTGATGACGTCCTGATTGATCACGCGCAGGCTGCGGAAGCCCATGTGTGCGGGGTCATAGTAGTCGGCAAAAGAGAAGGTGTGATAGCTGTCGAGCCAGCCGTGGTTGGCATGGCCTCGCTCGTTGGATTTGCGAAGGGTGAGTTTCATAACGGCCTGATAGTGGAATGGAATCAGCTCTTCCGCCAATGCAGGAAATGATGTCTCAGGCTGCATGAATGACATGCTGGGGGTGTGCCGCTCAGTCGAGTAGCCAACTGATAGCGGTGCCGACCTTCACATCGTCTGCGCCATCATAAATGTAGAGCGCTGTGTCTTTTTGAGGGGGGAGCTCTAGCCTGCCAGCTTCCCCAGCGATCCATAAGCGATGCGGTGCATTCAGCATCGCTAGGCCTGGGAGATCCAGGTATTTGGCCCCACCTGGGAGGAACATGGGATCACGGCACTCCAGCACCTGGCCGAAGCGGAAGCCCTGGGTATCCACCGCCGCTTGATCGATAGCGGCACCGGCCAAAGCGCGTGCGGCTAGGACAATGGGGCCGACTTTTCCCCAACCAACCACGGCCACAGATTTCGGCTGTGCATGAGAGCCTACTTGGGCATTGCGAAGGAAGCTCACGACGCTGAGAACATCATGCGTACGCTGCGCAAAGAGGGCGTGATTGTAACCATGCGTGTAGCCTGCAAATTCTCGCGGATTGGCGACGACGCGTGTTTGTTTAACAG
>JAPLUM010000484.1 GCA_026397605.1 Verrucomicrobiota bacterium
ATCCAGATCAACGACTCGCTGTCTCGCCCAACTTGGCATTGGCTCGGGGCGTCTTGTTCAAGAGATGGATTTGCGTGCCACGATCCTTCTCGGAGATTCCTTCTGCATCTTCATCACCGATGAAGATGTTGTCATGCACGGGCACACCTTGCTCAATCAGAATCGCTTTGCAGATTCGGGCGCGTTGTTCGGAGAGTTCTTGATTACGGTCTTTCGTTGATCCTTTCTGCTTGTCGGCGCGGCTGATGATCACCACTTGGAATTCGAAGCGTTCTCGCAGTACCTTGATGCGCTCCGCGTCCTGGATGAGTTGCTGCTTATCCTTGGGGGCAATCACTCCCGTATCATGCAGGATGGTGTCAAACAACTCGGCATGATCAAAGCCAACGGCTGACAGGCCTGGGGGCGTGCTGGGTGCTGAAGTTTCGCGCATGGAGGTGCCCACATTCAGCACGACCGTGCTTCCCTGTGTATTAGGAGGTACAGGAGCTTGAGCTGCGGTCGGTTTGGGAGCTGCTGCCGGAAGCGTTTTGTCCTTGGCCACTGTCGGTGCCTTTTTCATCGGTTTCTTTGCGGCAATGACAGTCGGTGGTTTCACGGAGCTGTTCAGCACCAGCAGATTCCGTGTGGAGGCTGCATCCAGGGTGGCTGCCAGGGCCTCCGCATCCGCAACCACGGCCTTCGGTGCTTTCGCCGCGCCGGACCACAGGTTCTTGGCTCCGCCGTGCAGCGCCCACACCACATAGTCCTCCCCGCCATAGAGCGTTGTGGGTGCTGATTTCAGAGTGACTAGGCCGACAGGCTTTGCCGGACAATGAGCTTTCAGGCTTTCCTCCACGGCAGCAAGATGAGCCTCCAGCTTTTTCCCGAGCGCGTATGGCGTATCAGACCCAAAAAGCTTCATCATCACATTCTCCATTTCAGGAGCAGGGATGGTGACGATGTCTTCATCTGCGACGATCACACTCACTTCTAAGCCTGCGCTGACCGCCTGCTTGTTTTCAGTGAGCGCATTTTTCAGGGAGTCCATGAGTGGTGGGATGTCTGTCAGGTTTTCTGGCTGACAGATCGCGACATGCAGTGACGCCGCGTTGCTACCGCCCTTTTCAGGGCAGGACGTGAGCAGAGTGGGGAGGATGAGAAGGCTGAGGAGATGGAGTTTCGTTTTCATGAGTTGATGATGGGGTGTGTGGATGTGATAAAAAAGGTGAGTGGTGTGGTTCAGGCGGCAGCGATCTGCTGATCTGGGCTGCGTTCAGCCTGTGCAGGACTGTCTGTTTGTTGCATGGCCTTCAGGTTATTCAGGCTCAGCATTTCGAGCTGGATCGTCACCAGTGCTCGGCCAAGCTGCTGCTGCGCGGGCAGTGTCTTTTGGTGTCTCAGATAACTGTCACGGTCCCCATCATCCAGGATGCCACGGCAGCGCAGCACGTAGCCTCCTTCGCCATCGCTTTCCAGGCTGTGCCCATCCACTTTACCAGTGACCAACGTTTCACTGCATTCAAAGGGGAAGACTGCCTCTACCAGAGTGCCCAGCACATCTTCACCTGTGCGCATCAGTTTGTGCGCGTCCTCATGCAGACGCTTCTGGCGTTCCCCCTCATCCAGCCGCTTGGCGCGGTAATGGCAGGCCACTCGGCTCACTAGACCATTCAAGTGGATACCCACCCCAGCGAGTGCCACCAACCAGTTCCCCAGGAACACGACCATTCCAAAGGTGCTGCCATAGCTGACCAGCAGTCCAGCCTTCAGCAGAAAGAGCAGCAGCACGGCGAAAAAGATCAGCACATCAAGCTTCCGCCAGCGTTTGCTTTCATGCTCAAAGGCCGCCTGTGCATGGCGGTCCTTCGCGACAAATGCCTTCAGCTCGTAAATGCGAGCATCAATGAGTCCTGGCGTTTTCATGAGCGGTATGACCCAGTATTCGAATGCGAGCACGATGAAAGGTGCCAGTAGAATCCAGGTCCAGGAGCCATGCAGGATCATGCCGCTCATGATGATTGTTGAGGAGGCCACCTCACCGAGGAAGAGGCTATTGCGGACCATGATGGCTCCTCTCGGAGCCTCCACGGGAAAACAATTTGGCTGCGGATTCTGCCCCACATGGTTCATAGGCTCGGCGCTGGCCAACTTCAGCTTTCGGGCTTCTAGCGTGTTGTCGAGGGATTGTCGGAGTTCATCTCGTGGCTTGGTGTTCATGGGTGGGTGTTTGGGATGTGCGGGCATCAGCACCCGCTGACTCATCCACCGTATGGGCGCTTTCATTCGTGACACCTTTCCCATCTCCACGCGAAAAAACTCACTTTCGTAAAGCCCTTTGCAAAACATCCGATTCGAGCTCGAGCCTCTATCTTTCACCCCTTATCTTTTACCAAATGGCTGCCCGTTCGTCTGCGTTCCGAGCCTTGACTCCATCGTCACATCTCCTTAGAGTCATCTCGTGAAGACCCTCTCCATTCCAGTTCAGGACGACGTTTATCAGTTGGTTCAGGCTGAGACAGCTCGCCAGCACAAAAGCTTGGCGGATTTGTTCAGTGATTTCATGGCCTCGCTACGAGGTGCTCCAGATACCAGCCTGGAAAGCCCTACGACCTCGGCAGACCTGACCAAGCGCCAGCAGTGGCTGAATCGGCTCCGCGAAGCGCGCTCCAGTCTCGGCACACAAAGGACCGGTGGCCTTAGCACTCAGGACATTCTCGACGACATCCGCTCCGACCGCTGCTGATGAGTTACTGGGATACATCCTGCCTCGTGAAGCTCTATGTGACGGAAACCGATTCCGCCCAGTTTGATGCCTATGCTCTCACGACATCTCAGATGGTCACTTCTGAAATCGCCCGCTTCGAGATGTGGACCACGTTGCGCCGCAAAGAGGCGGAAGGACAAATCGCGCCTGGAGCTGCCCGCGCACTATTCCAGTTGTTCAAGGATGATGTGACGAATGGCGAAATCATTCTCATCCCCACAGATGGCGCGGTGAAGACTGCGTTCGACGCCATCATTGATCACTGTCACGGCCACCTTCCGCCTCTGCCCATCCGCACCCTGGATTCTATACACCTAGCCGCCGCACGGGTCGCCCATGAATCAGAAATCGTCACCGCCGATAAACGCCTTCGCGATGCCGCCATCTTCGAAGGCTTCAGCGTCTTTCCGCCGCCTTGATGCGGTGCAGCCGCTGGAGATTAGCCGTCATCGCTCCGAATTGCGCGCGTTGAACTCCGTTCCGCCAACAATCGCAGCGAACCAGCGTCAGCGCAGAGGGGGCT
>JAPLUM010000823.1 GCA_026397605.1 Verrucomicrobiota bacterium
GACGTTGTTTCCAAAAACAGATTTTGATTTCAAGCATCCCGAGGAGACGCTCATCGCGGCGAATGAAAAGCATATCATCATTGCGGGGCGTGATCGCTGGGACTCGGCACACATGACCGCCGACGGCCGACTCAGCAAAAAGACAGGCGTGCAGCAGGAGTATGGCACGGCGAACGCGGTTTACACCTTCCTGCAAAATCAACTCGGCGTGCGCTGGCTTTGGCCTGGCGAGGATGATGTGATCAAACAGGAGCGTATCGCCATCGCGCCGATGGAGTGGCGATATCATCCGCAGATCCGGGCGCGGGCGGGGCTGTTCAACAAGATCGCGCTCGGCGACCATAAAGAAGGTCCCGACCTTGAATGGTCAAGGTTTCAGCGCGTGCAGCTCGATTCCATGGAGCTCGAGGGCGGCCACGGCTTTGGCCACTGGTGGGAGAAATATTCGAAAACGAACCCCGACTTTTTCGCGCTTCAACCCGACGGCACTCGCAGCCCGAATTCTGAGCCGAAGCGCACGAAGATGTGCGAATCCAATCCCAAAGTGTGGGACCAGTGGCTGACCGAGGTGGACGAGCAGCTGCGGGAGAATCCGACGAAGCGTCTCTTCAATGTGAGCGAGAACGACGGCTATGGCTTCGGGCATTGTGTGTGCAAGGAGTGTCAGGCCAAGGACCATCCTGACGGCGAGAAGTTTCCCTTTCGCTGGAAGAACTACGGCGAAGACCGCCCCGCGGTAAGCGACCGACAGGTCATCTTCGCCAATACGCTCGCCCGCATGCTCAAGCAGCGTTACCCTGACAAGGAGCTGTATGTGCAACTCCTCGCCTACGGCTACTCGCGGCCCGCGCCCGTCGCCGCCGTGCCGGATGACAACGTCATCATCGCCAGCGTGAGCAACTTTCCCATGCGCAGCCCCGCCGACCGCGAAAAGGCAATGAAGATGCACGCGAACTGGGCTAAAAAAGCCGCGCACATGATGTGGCGACCGAATCTCGGCAATCCTGCTGGCCTCACCTGGGGAATGCCCGACATTGCCATCGCGCAGGCCGCTGAAGACTTTCGCTTTGCGGCTGACACGCATTGCATCGGCATCTTCTTCGACATGTTCTGGTATCACTGGGCGAATCAAGGCCCGCACTACTACGCACTCGCGCACCTCGCGTGGAATCCCCGAGTCGATGTGCAAGTGCTCATGAATGATTACTACCGACGCACCTATGGTCCCGCCGCCGCTGATTTGAAAGGCTACTGGGAACTGCTGGAACGCACGCGCATGGAGTTCGTCGCTGCTGAACCCGGGAGTTCGCGTGTCTATGGCCTTCCGCGGAAATACACGCCAGCCCTGCTAGCAAGGTTGCACTTCACGCGCTGCGGATTCGAGTTCACCAAACTGGTGGTCGATACCCGCGCAGCGATGCAGAAGTTCGAAGCGAGCAAAGGCAAGGATGCCGCCGCCAGGGAGCAAGTGCTTGCCAACTGGGCGCGAGTCGCGGTCATGGAGAAGGAGTATCCACCCTTTGCCATCAACTTCCATTCGGTCTTCGCAATTGGCACTCCAGGAGGACGCAACAAGCGCACCGAAGGCCTTCACCCCGACGCCCCACTCTCACCCAAAACGCTGAAAGAGATGAAGTCCACGGACTTGGAGTAAATGTCCAACTAGTAACTCACGATGAAACGCCCATTTTCTTTTCTGGCAGTCCTACTGCTCGCCCAGTTTTCCAGTCTGGTCACCGCCGAGCCATCCAAACCCAACATCATCTACATCCTCGCCGATGACCTCGGGTACGGCGATGTGCATTGCCTCAATCCTGAGCGAGGCAAGATCCCCACACCGCATCTCGACAAGCTCGCATCGCAGGGCATGACCTTTACCGATGCGCACAGCGGCTCATCCGTCTGTACACCGACTCGCTACGGCGTTCTCACTGGGCGATATGCATGGCGCACACGGCTCCAATCCGGCGTCCTCAGCAATTATGACGAACCACTCATCTCTGCGGACAGACTCACCGTTCCCGGGCTTTTGAAACAACACGGCTATCACACCGCCATCATCGGCAAATGGCATCTTGGCTACACCCTTGAAGGCGATGGCAAAAACAACGGCGGCAAAGGAAAGAGCAAAGGTGAAGGCGCATCAATGGGTGCTATCACTCGTGATGGGCCAGTGACACGCGGCTTCGATGAGTTCTTTGGTTTTCATCACGCACGCATGATGAAGTCCGTCTTTGAGAATGATCGCGTCACGCAAATCATCGAGCCAGTGGACATGCTTGCCACGCTTGCCAAACGCAGTGCTGACTACATTGCAGCTCGAACCAAGACAGATCAGCCCTTCTTTCTCTACCTGCCGCTCAATTCTCCGCACACACCGATTGTGCCCTCGAAGCCATGGCAGGGAAAGAGTGGACTGGGCGACTACGGCGACTTTGTGATGGAGACTGACTGGGCCGTGGGCGAAGTGCTCTCGGCGCTCGACCAAGCTGGCATTGCAGACAACACGCTCGTCTTTTTCACCAGCGACAACGGCTGTTCACCCGCCGCCAAAGTGAATCAACTCGAAGCCCAAGGCCACCATCCTAGCGCCGAACATCGAGGCTACAAAGCCGACATCTGGGATGGCGGTCATCGCGTGGCATTCTTTGCCCGTTGGCCCGCCAAGATAAAGGCTGGCTCCACAAACAAAGAACTCATCTGTCATACCGATCTCATGACTACCTGTGCCGAGATCCTGGGTGCCAAACTCCCCGACAATGCCGGTGAAGACAGCCTTAGCATTCTTCCTGCCTTACTGGGCCAAACCAAAGTCCCGATTCACGAAGCCGTCGTGCATCACAGCATCTCAGGTCGCTTTGCGATCCGCCAGGCGCAGTGGAAACTGGAACTCTGCCCTGGCTCCGGAGGTTGGGGAAAACCCGGCGATGCTGAGGCGAAAAAACAAGGGCTGCCCGATGTGCAACTCTACGATCTCAGCACCGACATCGGAGAATCCAAGAACCTCCAGGCCGCCCATCCTGAGATCGTCGAGCGCCTCACCCAACTTCTGGAACAAACCATCACAAACGGCCGCAGCACTCCCGGCGTGAAGCAAACAAACGATGCCGCCATCCTCGTGAACAAGCCAAACACCAGAGCACCCAAGGAATAATCCATGAAGCCCTTTGCTTTATTTCATTGCCTGCATTGGCCTATCTAAGTTTTCCTGTTTTATCCTCTGCCTCAGATCTAACTCGGTTCACTGATGGATCTCGAGTCGAGCATTCGGTGATCATGCCAAAATGCAATGAGGCAGCTTGCTAAGTCTTCAACAATCCTTGACGATATTCGATCAATCAAGCCCCTGCACATGAAACGACTTCTTCTACCTCTGCTCATCCTCACGAGCTGTTCGACTCAACCTGGAAGCACACCGGGTAGTTTGCCACCGAACTCCTGGGGTATGCCTCAGATCATCAATGTGTCGGCTTATGATCCAAAGGAGCGCCAGCGCGAAGGGCGTGGCTTCTCTGAGCATGATGTATCTGCTCTGCGGGCTAATGGAGCAAGCGCGCTGATTGCTCGTGCTGGTAAAGGCGGAAATCTGGATGAAAAATGCGCTAACTTTCTTGCCTCAGCAGACCGCGCGGGGATGCTTCCAGGTGTTTACTATCGAGTGCAGCGGCATGTGGATGCGGTGGCTCAGGCAGATCAAATGGTCAATCGTGCACTAGCCTTGGCGCGTGGACGGTCTTGGAATGCACCGTCGCTTTTGCTGTGCGGCGATTTCGATGGAGACCTACCGCTCTCAGCCATCGTGCGCTTCATGGATCGCGTTCAGGCACGCACTGGGGTGATTCCTGTGGCCTATTTGGAGAATAGCACACAGCTTAAACAAACTCTCAGCAATGCAGATGCAGCCACCAAGGCCAAACTCCGGCGCATGCCGTATTGGTTGGCTTTGTATGCGCATGATAGCGGAGCGGGTCCAATCTATCCAGCGCCAGGAAATCCGCGTGGGCTGGTGGGCCAATACGGTGTCTGGTCCAATTGGACGATGTGGCAATATGGGGGCGTGGATTGGCAACATGGTCGTTCACGACCGAAGGTTTATAATCATGGATCGTATCGCTTCAGTCCCTACTTCGGCAATCTCGACCGCCCCACCGAGCGGAATGTCTTCAATGGCTCACAAGCAGGCCTGCAGTCGTTCTGGCAACAACATGGCATCAGACTTCGCTAACGTTGGATGCCCATTTTGAACTCTTTTTCGTAGTGTGTCGATTCAGCCGCCGCTCGAACGACATTCAAGTGTACGGCGAATTCTCCGCCTTACACTTCAACAAACTCAAAACACCAAAAGCCCGTATGCAGAAGCCAAGGAGATGCTGAGCGGCTTTTTTGTTATCAATGTGCCTGATCTGGATGCAGCGCTAGAATGGGCGGCTCGGTCGCCCTGCGCCTCCTATGCTTCCACTGAGGTGCGTCCGGTGATGCCTCCGATGAATGCCTGATCCCCATCGCATGATTGCCGCCGCCTCCGAGATGCTAACAGCCACCGTGCGTGATTCACGTTCCGCCTTACTTGGCTATCTGGCATCCCGCAGCGGCGGTGATCTCGCGGCGGCAGAGGATGCCCTCAGTGATGCAGTGCTGGCCGCCATTCAGCAGTGGCCAGTGCAAGGCATCCCGGAGAAGCCGGAGGCCTGGCTGCTCCAGGTGGCAAGGCGTCGCCTGCTGGACGAGCAGCGCAAGCAAAGCGTCCGCGAGCGCCTCGCGGAGCCGCTTCGTCTCGCCATCGAGACCGCCATCGAGACCGCCAGCATGACTGCCGAGACAGAGACTGCCTTTCCAGATGAGCGGCTGAAGTTGCTCTTCGTCTGCGCTCATCCGGCCATCGACGAAGCTGCACGCACGCCCTTGATGCTACAGGTTGTACTCGGCCTGGAGGCACACGACATCGCGCCTGCTTTCCTCGTGGCACCTGCAACGATGGCGCAGCGCCTCGTGCGAGCCAAAGCGAAGATCAAAGCCGCAGCGATTCCTTTTGCCGTGCCCGAGCCGTCGCAACTGCCGGAGCGGTTGGAGTTTGTTCTGGATGCCATCTACGCGGCCTTCACGCAGGGTAACGCGCAGCTCATCACTGAGGCCATCCATCTGGGCGGGTTGGTGGTAAAGCTCGCTCCCGAATCCGCCGAGGCCCTCGGCCTTGTCTCGCTCATGCTGCATAGCCATGCGCGCCATGCGGCACGTCTCGATGATGCAGGCCGCTATGTGCCGCTGGATGAGCAGGACACCCTCCGGTGGGACCACACGATGATCGAGCGTGCCGAGATGCTCCTCAGACAAGCTGCTGGATTCGGTTGTCCGGGACGCTTCCAAATGGAGGCCGCGATCCAGTCCGCCCATGCCCAGCGTCATTTCACTCAGCGGATGGACTGGCCGCTCATTGCCACGCTTTATGCGGCACTGCTGACGTACACCCTAGCCATCGGTGCCCGCATCGCCCACGCCATTGCCGTCGCGCGTTCCATCGGAGCCGAGCATGGGCTGACGTTGCTGGATCAACTCGATGCGGCTCAGGTGGCGCAGCATCAGCCCTTTTGGGCCGCCAAAGCCCACTTGCTGGCAGAAGCAGGCCAGGAGAAGCCTGCCATTGATGCTTTCGAGGAAGCAATCGGCCTCTGAAGTCCCAAGTAGCTTTCGCGTCGTTGATCGCCACAAAAGTCACACCAGGATGCGATGACTTCAAAAAGTATTCAGGCAACAATGTCACCGCAGACTCTGACACGACCTCGGAGAGCACATTCGTGATGCCATCCACGATCAAGGCAAAGCGTGGCTTGAAGCCAGCCGTTTTGCAAAGCGCGGTCATCCAGCGATTGCGGCCTGGGACTTGATCTTCGTCCACGCCGATGAAGTCGTGGCCCTTGAGATCTTTGAGCATGATGTTCTTTTTCATGGCCAAAGGATCACTATCGGAAACCGCCACACAAACATGCAACGAACATAGTTTTGCACTGTGAAATTCTTTGGCGGCAACGAGGCCTTCTTGTCCGATGAGAGCGATGTCGAGTTCGCCTGCGGTTAAGCCGTCGATCTGCTCGCGTGGTGACATGTCATGAAGTTTGAGCTTCAAATCGGGCTGCGTTTTGCGAAGTCGCGCCAAGGCGGGTGTGAGCACGGATTGCGCTGCCGAAGCAAGATAGCCAATACGTAGCTCGCTGCGCTCACCGCGTGCCTGACGTCGCAGTTCGGCCATCGCATTGTCGTAGTTCTCGACGAGTGGCCTCATGGACTTCACCAAGGCATGACCGAGGCCTGTTGGCTTCACACCGCTCGACTCACGCTCCAGCAGCTTGCCACCGATCTCAGATTCCAAGGCTTGCATTTGCCGACTGAGCGCTGGCTGTGTGATGCGTAATCGAACGGAAGCACGATTCACACTGCCTTCTTCAATGACGGTAAGCAGGGCGCGAATTCGATCTATCATAGAGTGCAAGCTATGCACAATAAGCATAGCGGCAAGTAATAACTGGCATTACCCGACACACACAACTGAACGGAGGATGGTGCCGCATGAAAGCACTCAACCTCACCACCCGCCCGCCTCGTAGTCCCCGCGTCCGCCTCGGCGGATACACCATCCTGCCACGTCTGCTCGACAAAGCCCGCGCCGTCATTGCTGGCACTGCTGGCGAATACAAATACAACAACCCCAACGACGGCCACTTCTTCCGCTTTACCGGCATCAGTCCAGATGCCCTGTTCGAGCAAGTAAAAACCGGCTCAGGTGATTGGGACATGCTGCTTTGGGTCAATGCGAATGCACCGCACAAGCGTACGACACTGGAGATCAACCAGTGGTCCGATTGGACCGAGACGGTCTCCTTTAACGATGTCGAGATGCGCGAGTGGTTCACCGAGCAAATCAAACGCCTCAACCCTGCACGCGAAGACCTGCGTGGCACCTTCGATTACCTCGACCTCGACGACTACGTCAGCTTCGGCGGCGTCGCATGATTCGTCCCCTTTCCCCAGATAACCAAAACAAACACAAAACACATCCTACCCATGAAAACAGCCATCCTCATCATCAGTGATCCCAAAGCAGGCGAAGAAGCCCTCGCACGCGTCTTCAATGGCCTTGCCGTCGCCGCCGAGGGCAAACAAGCAGGCGACGAAGTCGAAGTCAGCTTCATTGGCACAGGCACACGCTGGCCTGCTGAGCTCTCCAAGGTCACCAGTCCGGTCCACGGCCTCTACAATGCCGTGCGTGATCTCGTCGTCGGAGCCTCTTGCGCCTGTGCCGCCGTCTTTGGAGCCACCGAAGGCGTGAAAGCCTGCGGCATCACGGAGAAGAAGGACAACGCCCTCGCTGGCACGCCCGGCCTT
>JAPLUM010000036.1 GCA_026397605.1 Verrucomicrobiota bacterium
AGGAAAAACGTGAGGCAGCAAAATAGGCTTCCTCAGTTGCCAAATCCTCTAGGCTAGCTTTGATAGGGCTTTCCAATGTCTTCTACCGCGCAGCTCCGTTACAGCCCCGACCTCTATCATTACCAACGCCGCGAAACCCGCGTCTGCATGGTCGGTAATGTCGGCATCGGCGGCAGTCACCCAATCCGTGTGCAGTCCATGCTCACCAGTGACACTCGGGATGCTGCTGCCTGTGTTAAAGAGGCTTTAGAACTTGCTGCCGTAGGCTGTGAGATTGTCCGAGTGACCGCTCAGACACGCGTGATTGCCGAGAACCTGCAACATATTCGCGACGGCATCCGCGCGGCTGGCTGTGATGTGCCACTCGTAGCCGACATCCATTTTAAACCGGACGCAGCGATGGAAGCTGTGAAGTGGGTGGAGAAAGGCCGCGTCAATCCCGGCAACTATGCGGACAAAAAGAAGTTCGCCGTCAAAGAATACACCGACGAGCAATACGCCGAGGAAGTCGCCTACATGGAGGAGCAATTTGTTCCCCTAGTGCAGCAGTGTAAGCTCTTGAACCGTGCCATGCGCATCGGCACGAATCATGGATCACTCAGTGACCGTATCATGAATCGCCATGGGGATACCCCACATGGCATGGTGGAAAGTGCGCTGGAGTTTGCCCGCATTGCACGGGCACATGACTTCCATAATTTCCTCTTCTCCATGAAGGCCAGCAATCCCAAGGTCATGATTGAGGCCTACCGTTTACTGGTTGCGCATCTGAATGCCCTTGGTAGCGACTGGAACTATCCCATCCATCTCGGCGTGACCGAGGCTGGAGATGGCGAAGATGGCCGAATCAAAAGCGCCATCGGTATCGGCTCACTGCTTGCCGATGGTATTGGTGATACCGTGCGCGTTTCCCTGACTGAAGATGCCATTCATGAGATCCCGGTTGCCCGTGCCTTGGTTGCCTCCATTCAAAATCAGGCGGTCCACGACACAACTCTGCAGAGCGCACCAGCCATCAGCTACGATCCGTTCAGCTACAGTCGTAGGGCTACCCATCGCCTTGTCATCAACAGCATCGAATGTGGACAGGGTGCCACAGTTCCAGTTTTCACCTCTCGCAGCAAATGGGACGCCTTGGCTCATAAGCTGGACAAGCTAGGTGATTACAAGCCAGAGCTGGTCATCGAAGACAGTCCCATTACAGCCGTCGATCCAAGAGATGATCAGGCCCTGCAGTCACTCAATGACAGCTCAAGCGCTCAGCTCGTGACAGTCGCGGACGGCACGCCGCTGCATCCGATCCACGCCTACCGTCTGCTGGCAGCCAAGCTGGACCCACGCCATCCTATTTTGCTGAAGGATACATTCACGCCAAGCACTGAGGAGAGTGAGTTTTTGCCCAATCTCCTGCGTGCGGCTACGAACATGGGCTCACTCCTTTGTGATGGTATCGGTGATGCGGTGATCGTGCAGGGAGAGTCCGCGCCAGGTCAAAGCCTGCGCGTCAGCTACAATATTCTGCAGGCTGCAGGTGTCCGCATTTTCAAAACGGACTATGTCGCCTGTCCCAGCTGTGGTCGAACCCTCTTCAATCTGCAAAACACCACGCAGAAAATCCGCGAAGCCACAGGGCATCTCAAAGGCGTCCGCATTGCTGTCATAGGCTGCATCGTGAATGGCCCCGGAGAGATGGCTGACGCCGACTTCGGCTATGTTGGTGGTGCTCCGAGCAAGATTAATCTCTATGTCGGTAAGACCGCCGTGAAATTCAATATTCCCGAGGAAGAAGCTGTCGAGCGACTTGTCGATCTAATCAAAGAACACGGACGCTGGTTTGAAGCACCGGTGGCTGCATGAATGATCTGGCAGAGCGAATGAGAGCCGATCTGGAGGAGATCGGGGTGACGCGGATGCCTTTTGGCAAATACGGGCCGCAGCACTTCCCGCCAGATGGTATTCCTATCTATGATATCCCTGCGGAATATCTGGGTTGGTTTGCCAATAAAGCAGGTTTCCCCAAAGGCAGGCTCGGCGAACTCTTGCGGATGGTGCATCAGATGAAGGCGGATGGTTCAGACATGGCCTTTGACCCGTTCCGCAAGAAGCATGGTTACACGACGCTGCGTGCTGTGAAGCAAAAGTCCTGGGAAATTCCAGGCTAGCCGGAAGTCTTCTGGAATAGTTTTGCTGCTTGCGTCTCCCACTCTGACAAGAATACTTCAACCTTATGAGCGGCAGTCCCAAAATTCCCAGTAGCGAGATCACACCCGAGGAGACTTTTCTCAATCGTCGCTTTTTTATGAAGTCGGCCGTTTGGGCGGGTTCATCTCTGGCTACGGCTGGATTGTATCAAGCTTTTGCCCCAAGAGCAGAGATCAAGGATGTGGGGCAGGTGATCACGACGGTGTCCGAGCCTGAGATTCAATCGGTGCTGGCTGCGGATGAGAAGGTGAACTCATACGGTGAGATTGCCGGCTACAACAACTATTACGAATTCTCCACAGACAAGTCGGAGGTGGCTGACAAGGCGCGGAATTTCGTCATCAATCCCTGGTCTGTTGAGCTGGGCGGACTGGTGCATCAGCCGCGCACCTTTGATCTCGAGTCACTGCTGAAGATTGGGTCAGTCGAGCGCACCTATCGGTTTCGCTGTGTGGAAGGCTGGTCGATGGTGATTCCCTGGGTGGGCTTTCCTTTGTCTAGATTACTGTCGCTCGTACAGCCGATGAGTCAGGCCACTCATGTGGCGTTTGAGACCTATTACGATATCAAGCAAATGCCCGACTCCGGCTCAGCTGGCATTGATTTACCCTACATCGAAGGTCTGCGTCTGGATGAAGCTATGCACCCGCTCACACTCATGGCCACGGGTCTGTATGGAAAGACTTTGCCCAATCAAAATGGGGCACCGATCAGACTCGTTGTTCCCTGGAAGTATGGCTTTAAAAGCATCAAGTCGGTGGTGAAGATCACCCTGACAGATAAGGAGCCAGCGACTACCTGGAGTCTGGCAAATTCACGCGAATACGGCTTTTACTCCAACGTCAATCCGACGGTTGATCATCCCCGTTGGTCACAGGCACGGGAGCGGCGCATCGGAGAAAGCGGGACACGTGAGACATTCATGTTCAATGGTTACGCCGAGCAGGTGGCTAGCCTCTATGCCGGAATGGACCTCCGAAAACTCTTTTAATCTTTGCCATGATCTTCACTGCCGACTCACGTTTTCATCGTCAGCTCATTGTCGTCAATGGTCTGCTCCCTGCGCTGCTGATGCTGGTGGATGGTTGGCGCGGCAAATTAGGCGCGAATCCCGTGGAGTTTGTCACTCGTGCCACAGGCGTGCTGACGCTTGTCTTTCTGGTGCTTACTTTACTGGTGACGCCGCTACGCAAGATTTTTGGCTGGAACTGGCTACTCAAACAGCGACGGCTCATTGGATTGTATGCGTTCTTTTACAGTGTGGCTCATTTGCTGACTTATCTCGTTGGTGATCGTGACTGGCAGATCCTGACTGTGGCGGAAGATGTCTATAAGCGCCCCTTCATCGCGGTCGGAATGATCAGCTTTATCCTCATGGTGCCACTGGCGGTTACCTCCACGAATGCCATGATCAAAAAGATGGGCGGCAAGCGCTGGGCACAGCTTCACAAGCTGACCTATCTGATCACCATCGGTGGCGTGGTGCACTACTATATGATTGTGAAGTCAGACATCACCTACCCAGTCTTTTTTGGTGTGATCACCGCAGTGCTTCTTGGTTACCGTGCGGTGATGAGCTTTGCCAAGGCCTAGCTAAAATCCTGTTTCAAGTTTCTAGTTTAACGACAAAAAACTAGCGACTTACGACTGTAGCGCCCGACTCTTTTTGAGTGTGCCAACATAGCTCTGTAAATTCCTGATTCAGAGAACTTGGAACACGTAACTAAAAACTTGAAACTGGATTTAGGCTTAGCGCACCATGACCCACAGCGTGCTAGATCCATAGCCTGCTGGGTAATCGACCGGAGGCAGTGAGCGTGGGTAGTCGGCTGTACGGCGTTTGCCTTTGACGCAAAGTCTAGCCATGTGCTCCAGCGCAACGGGATTGAGCTTGGTGCAGTTCGTGGAGAGTAGGATCGCGCATTTTGGCATGGCCACTTCCAGGGCGGCACAGAGCAGATCTTCGAAATGCTGCTCCACCTGCCAGCGGCGACCATTGTTGCCACGTGAAAAGGTGGGTGGATCAAGGATGATGAGATCAAAGCGCTCGCCCTTACCTTTGCTGTCCAGTTTGGGCAGTAGTTCCAGCGTATCATCGGCGATGAAGCGGTGGCCTTTATCCGCGATGCCGTTTAAGGCGAAATTCTGTTTTCCACGGTCGAGCGATTTTCTGGATAGATCCACCCCCATTTTCCGTGACCACCGTCGTCAGGGGCAGTGTCGCATCGCCAGTGTGTAGGACTGGGGAAATCCGTTCATCATTCTTGAGTGGCAAAAATCGGGTGAATATACGTTTAGGTGTCCAGCCAGACTCCGCGGACCAGTTTTCCAAGCCCGCGATCAATTCACGCAGAGCCAGGTCATTTTTATGGGAGATCATTGCGTCGTCGCCCAGGCGCTCCGCCCAGCCGCCAGTTCCAGAAGCGAGTCGATGCGCCGTGGTGCCAGCTTCTTCAAACGTCGCGCGATGAGTTGGCGAGATCCAGGTCGCGGGAAGGGTAGGCGTTCGGGTGGCAGGGAATGGGTTCACCCGTGAGACTGTCGCAGGATGAGTAATCAATCAATGAGACGTGACTTATATTCACCGGCAGCGGGCTTAAACTGCCTGTTCCGCAACGAATTGATGGAAAGCAGCAGCTACCTTTTGTGTGATTGGCCCTGGGGTGATGAGCGATCTGCCATCCAGCTCAGAGATGGGGTGAACGTCCCGAGTGGAGGAGGTCAGGAAGGCTTCTTCACACTGCGCTAACGCCGACACAGGCAAAGCTTCTTCATCACAAGAGATGCCGGAAGCCAGACAGGCTCTGATAACGAAATCACGTGTGATGCCAGGCAAACAACCGGACGAAAGTGGCGGTGTAACGAGTCGCCCCTGAAGCACGAGAAAGACGTTTGATCCAGTGCCTTCACAGACTTCGCCGCGCGTGTTGGCCATGAGAGCTTCGCCACAGTCTTTGGATTTTGCTAGGGCCAAAGCACGCACATTGCCGCCATATGAGACGCTTTTGGCACCAGCCAGAGGACCGTTCTCATTGAGAGTCCAGGGGACTAAGCAGACTTTCTCTGTTGGGGGCCAGGGTTTCAGAGGAACGGCCGTGACAAAGACGGTCTTGGGGCCGTTACCGCGATCTGAGCCCAGAGGTCCATCACCACTGGTCAGGGTCACACGCAGCCGTGCATCACTGAGTTGATTGGCTTTTAAAACGGCTTCAATGGCTGCTAAATAGTCTTCCAAGGGCAGGGGAGTGAGCCCCATGATCTCACAGGAGTTCACCAGTCTTTGCCAGTGCTCCCGAACTGCGAAGGGCCGCCCCTGGCGGGCAACCAGGGTTTCAAAGACGCCATCTCCGACCAGCAAACCATGGTCGAGTGGGGAAATGCGTGCTTCTGCCAGACGGCAGATGGTCCCGTTGAGCCAGATGAATGAAGACATCCCAGATGCAAACGCACAACGGCGAAGGTTGCAAGCTTTCAGCTGGAGGTTATTCGGTCGCTTTCAGCTGGTACTTGTGCACAGCATCATCCTCCGCTACAAGACAGGTCCATGTTTGTCGATCAGATCAAAGTTAATGCCCGCGCCGGTAAAGGTGGCGACGGCTCCGTCCATTTCCACCGAGGTAAGTTCCGTCCCAAAGGCGGTCCTGATGGGGGGGATGGCGGCCATGGCGGCAGCGTCGTCCTACTCGTGGATAATAGCACGAACAGCCTGCGCACCTTTTTTTACAACCCGAAGCTCCTAGCCAATGATGGTGAAAAAGGCCGGGGCAATCAATGCAGCGGTAGTAGCTCACCCGATGTGGTTTATAAAGTTCCCTGCGGTACCGTCATCTCGAAGATCATCGAAGAGGTGGACCCAGAGACTGGCGAAATTACGGAGCGCTTCGAGCACTTTGCTGACCTTACAACTCTGCATCAGACCTTCGTTCTCTGCAAAGGTGGCCGCGGTGGCAAAGGCAACGTTCACTTCAAAACCAGCACCCATCAGACACCGCGTGAGTTCACTCCCGGCACCGATGGCGAAGAAGGACGCTTCCATTTTGAGCTGCGCAGCATCGCTGATGCCGGCTTTGTCGGATTTCCGAATGCTGGCAAGTCCACCCTGCTAGCCAGCCTAAGCGCTGCGCGGCCAAAGATTGCCAATTATCCCTTCACGACTCTGCAACCGATGATCGGCATCGTCCACTTCGGTCCGAATCGCCGTGGAACTTTGGCTGACATCCCTGGACTCATCGAAGGCGCTCATGCCAACATCGGGCTCGGGCATGACTTCCTGCGCCACATCATGCGCTGCCGTGAGCTGCTCTTCGTCGTCGATACAGGCGGCACTGAGGGGCGTGATCCAGTGGCAGATCTGGAGACTGTACGTAAGGAGGTTTCCCTCTATTCGGCTGAGCTAGCCAAACGCCCTTGGTGCATCATTGCCAATAAGATGGATGTCGAAGGTTCCGACGAACACTTGGCTAATCTGAAAAGTCGATTCAAGCGGGTGAAGATTCTGCCTATTTCCGCACAGAGCGGTTTGGGTATGGACAAACTGCGTGCGCATCTGGACAAGCAGATCGGTCAGGACATGGAGCATGCCTTTGCCCCTGCCGAGTAATGTGATTCAAAATCTACCCTCGGCAGAACCATGCGCCTGTTCTGGATCAGCTTAGCTCTTATCACGGCAGTTTATCTGTTGTTCTGGCTAATGCTGCTGGGGGCGACCGCGGCTTACAGCTTACCAGAGGTCTGGCTTCAGACCGTGATGAAACCAGAGATCCGCTATGCTACGGTGCTCAGTCTGATGACATGCACCGCAGCGGCTGCCGTGGCTCTTCTGTTTGCCGTGCCTATCGGTTACTTCATGGCCCGCTGTCAGTTTCGCGGGAAGACGATCCTAGATGCCGCACTGGATATCCCCATTGTTTTGCCGCCCATGGTGGTGGGGATTTGTTTGCTGATCTTTTTTCAGACATCCATTGGCCGCAGCATCGAGCATTTCATCTCCTTCACCTACACCATCGCCGGAGTTGTTTTAGCGCAGTTCGTTGTCGCCGCAGCTTTTGCCATCCGCACCATGCGCGGCACTTTTGATCATTTGTCGGCCCGGCCAGAGGAGGTGGCGCTGACGCTCGGAGCCACGCGCTTTCAATCCTTTTGGCACGTCGCTCTGCCTTCAGCGCGGCGCGGTATGCTAGCGGCCTTTTGCATCGCCTGGGCGCGTAGCCTTGGGGAGTTTGGACCCATCCTCGTCTTTGCTGGAGCCACTCGCATGAGGACAGAAGTGCTGCCTACCACGGTCTGGCTTGAGTTGAGCGTCGGCAATCTTGACTCCGCAGTCACCGTCAGTCTGGCGATGATTGTCATTGCCGTTGTGGTGCTTGTGATCGTCCGAGCCATGGGTGAAAAGGCCTGATTCGTAACCGCCATGATTTCCCTCAAAAACATTTCCTGGAAAGCTGCTGGTGTGGGGTTTAGCCTGCAAAACGTTTCCTTGACCATCCCTAGCAATACCTACGCGGTGCTGATGGGTAGCACAGGCTGTGGAAAGACGTCTCTGCTCGAGATCCTCTGCGGACTGCGTCAGCCATCCGAGGGCCAGATTTTTCTGGATGATCGAAACGTCACTCGTCTGGAACCACGAGATCGCCGCATCGGTTATGTGCCACAGGATCTGGCTTTATTTCCTGGGCGACTGGTGAAAGATCAGATTCGTTTTTCCCTGCAAATGCGTGGACTTCAAGATAACGACCTCATTCAGAGACTAGCCGATGATCTCGGTATCACCCACCTCTTAGACCGCCTGCCTGACCAGCTTTCGGGCGGCGAAAAGCAGCGTGTCGCCTTGGCCAGAGCACTGGCCGCTCAGCCGCGTGTTTTGTTGTTGGATGAACCCCTTTCCGCTCTGGATGAATCCACCCGCGAAGATGCCATGACTCTGCTGAGGAGCCTGCAAAGCAAGCACTCGCTCACCGTCCTACACGTCACTCATTCACGCAGCGAGGCCGAAGCCTTAGGCCAACTGCGCCTGCGGTTTGATCAAGGACAAGTGATTCCGGGCTAACAAATCACATGCTCAGCATGAGGGCACAGAGCAGCCCATTGTTTAACGCGTGAGCTGTCATCGGTGCGATGAGGCTTTCACGCCACATTCGCAGAAGAGAAAAAGCTGAAGCCAGCGCCATGATCGCGGGCACGCCAGCCCAGCCCTGGGGATGAATCACTGCAAAAATAAACGCTCCTACTAACATGCCCAAAAACCAGCGCAGCCAGGCCGACAATCCAGGAAACAGAAATCCACGAAACATGATCTCTTCAGAAATCGGAGCCCACACTGCGGCTAAGAGCACAGCGCCTATCTTGACGCCTAAACTCCCCGAAAAATCATCCATGATCGGATGAGTCGGAGTGGCGCCCGTCAACTTGGTGATCAAAGAAGCCGCGATCATGCCCAAGACCAAGAGCGGCAGGCAGGCCAGCCAGCCTAGCACCCCTGCACCCATCTCACGCAGCATCCCCTGACCGCGATGCAGTCCCAGCGCCATGCGCCACTCAGCGCGCTGCATGCCACGCCAAAGAGGCCAGATAAACCCAGCGCCCAAAGCCACGAACGCTAAGCCGTAATGAAAAAGTCTAGGCATGTCCGCGAACAAATAGCGTGAGGCTGAGGGTAGGATCAAAAACAAGGTCATATAAACCGCAAACCCTTCCATCAAGAGCCCGCCATGAGGGCGGGTGATCGGAGGCATGGTGAATTTTAGACTACCATCACGCCAGCGAAGGATCGCTAAGACGAACAGCACCAGTCCACCCACGGCAGCGATGAAGCCCAATAAACCAAACATCACCATCACTACAGTCGTGCGCATGGCTTGTTGCATGACGATGCGGCGATCTGCATCTTCCTTCGGCAGTGTCTGCGCGCGAGCCAACTCCGCCATCCAGCCGTGGCGCTTTTGCAACTTCACCCAGCGCTCATCGGTGGCGGGTAGAGGTGCTGACTTCATTTGGCCCAAAGTTGCCACATCTTGCAGCAAGGATGCTTCCGTCCCCACTGTGGCCGTTAACTGAAGTTCCGAAGGCCACTGATCGGTGAGCCAGCCCTTGAGGATTTCTCGACGCAGCGCATCCTCCTGATGAGGCGACATTTTCTTTAAATCCTGAAGAATCGGTTCCATCAGCGCCACATTCCACGTGCCACCCATTTGCGTGAAAGCCTTGAGTCCAACTGCATAGCGTGAGGCCATCTCAAAAACTCGATTGGGCCGAATTTTAGAATCCTTATCCTCATCGGAGGAACCATTGGCATATAAAATATAACCGACACAGCCAATGATTGCGGCACAGGCGATCACCAAGCCCAGCCTGGAATGGCGTATTTCAGGCTTTGACTCAGTCAATTCATGGGGAGTTTCAATCATGCGAAAGTGCATCAAACACCATCTTAACTCAGATGGCATCTGGAATGATTTTTGATCGGCTAAAGATTTGGTCAAAGACGCGGGCTGGTCGCACTCATGAAAGCAAGAGTTGCTCAGACTCTTTATTCTCCTACCCTCCGCCCCTTTCATGTCGATTTCTCTCATTCTTACCCACCCCGGCGGCTCTCATAAAGACGAACTACTCGCCTGTTGCCTTCTTGCTGCCGTCAATCGCGTCCCTATCGTGCGCCGTGAGCCGACGCCAGAGGATCTTGCTGATGCGAGTATTGCCGTCGTTGATGTCGGAGGTGAACATGCGCCGGATCGGAACAACTTCGACCATCATCAATTCCCAGCCGATCATCCGCCTGTATGCGCTTTAAGCCTGGTGCTGCAGCATCTCGGGGTCTATGAAGACGCACGCCAATTTTGTGATTGGTTGGAGCCCGCTGAATGGTTTGATACCCGAGGACCCAATGTCACCGCGAAGTGGCTCGGAGTGGACCGCGGCACCATGAGTAAGCTGACGTCTCCCATCGACATGACCGTCCTGCGTCGTTTTGCCAAAATTAAGCGCCTGGAGCCAGGTGAGCCACTGTGGGAAATCCTCAGCTACATTGGTCAGGATCTGTTGGAGTATGTGCGGGATTTACGTTCCAAGATCGACTTCGTGGCACAAAACGCAGAGCTTTGGATCGACGATGGAAATGAGATTCTTTTTCTGCCCCGCACCGAGTCCATGTCTGATGAACCCTCGGCCGGTATTGGTCGTTACCTTGAAAGCATTGGGAAAAGCAGTGCCGTCGCAGCCCTCGTTTATCCAGATCGTCGCGGTAGCGGCTATGGCCTCTCTCGCCACAATGACGATCCACGCTACGACTTCACTCGGATTGAGAAAGAACCCGATGTCCACTTTGCTCATGCCCGAGGTTTTGTCGCCAAAACTTCAGCCGCAGAACAGGATCGAATCAGAGCGCTTTTGGCCTTGGCTCGGGTTTGATTTAAATCCGAGTTTCACGTTTCAAGTTCTCTGAATGAAGCCGGCAGTCTTTGGTTTTTATGGCATGAAACAAGGAACCTGAAACTTTGAACAGGATTTTAGGTTGAGAGATTTACGTCAGCGACTCCACCACGATGCGTGCTCCCTGGATCTCGCGGATGCGGACATCGCTGCCGCTCTGGAGGTAGCCGCTTTCGATCATGGCTTCGACCCGGTGATCACCGAATTGGACTGTGCCATAGGGTCGCAGGGCACTGATGGCGCGGCCAGTGTCACCGACTTGCACCTGTCGTGTGGCGGTCATCGCTGGGGTGCTTTCCAAGCTTCCGCCAGCCGTGCTGGTGAGCATCATTTTACGAAAGGCAACCGTCTCAGGCAAATAACGTGCTGCGATGAGTATGACAATGGCTGCTCCGACAATGCCAATGGCAAAGTTCCGAAGACCCACGGCATAAGCTGTAAAAGTGAAGGAAATTGGAGCCGCATTCTCACCGCTAGGTAACACGGCTGGTGCCATCTCCCAGCCAGACATGGTGTAAACCAAGGCAACCATGATGCAGATAAATCCGATGATGCCAGGGATGAGCGTGCCGGGGAAAACCATGACCTCCAAGATGATGAAGATGAGGCCGATGATAAAGATGCCTGCTGCCACGGCTGTCTCCTGTCCGACTAGACTGCCTGCGACATAGTGACCAAAGAAGAACAAAGAAAATGCTGCCACAGAGATGCAGCCTGGCAGTCCAAAGCCCGGTGCCTGCATCTCTAAATAACCGCCAGCCACGCCGATCAGGATTAAAAGGGAAGCATAGGCAGTGACCCAAATGGCCACGTTTTCAAAAAAGGTAGGTTCGGCGGTGCCGGTGGTGCCAGTCAGCTTTTCAGCCGTTTTAATCTCATCAATGCTTTTGACGATGGCTTTGGCAAAGAGCGGCTTTCCGTCCACCAGTTCGATAGCCTGATCGGCATCGAGTGTGAGGATCTCCTTTTTGGAGTCGATCATCTTGCCATTCACTTTGAGCTCCTTGCCCATGTCGATCATGGCCTCAATGACGGCAGGATTATGACCTTTCTTTTTCGCGACAGCGCGGGCCATGCCCATGGTGGCAGAGTTCATCTTGGCGCGCTCGGCATCGCCCATCTCCTGGCCACTGCCATAGACAGGGGAGGCTGCGCCTGCACTGCTGGTCGGGGCCATGTAGATGCCGTCTGTTGCCACGGCGATCATGGCTCCTGCTGAAAGAGCGCGGGGATTGACATAGGCAAAGCTGCGTGGCTTTAGCTTTTGCAGGTCTGTCATCATCAATTCCACGGTATCCCAAAGCAGGCCGCCTGGTGTATCCAGATCAAAGATGACTCCTTGCGCGCCCTCATTGGAGCAGCGCTCCAGAGTTCGTGACATGAACTCGAACCTCGCCCGGGAAACGAGGTCGTCTTCGCCGACAGGGATGACGACGACTTTACCCGCGTAACTGGAAACTTCGGCGAAGATTGGCACCGTGGTCACGAGTAGGCAGAGCCAGATGAAGATGGATTTCATGGGATTGAAATTACAGCTAGGCGACTGGATAGCAATGGTGAGCCCTTGGCAGAATCATCAGGCCTTTGGCACATGAGGCACCAGCACATCTGGAGAGACATTGCGCTGTTTGCTGCGCTTGCTGGCTTCGCGTGCGAAGATTTCCTGAGACCGCTGTGGCTTTTTCTTGGCTACTGGTGCTTGGGAAATCCAAACGCCATCTGAGCGCAGGATACGACCACGCGCGGTGTCGGTGAAATGGGTCTCCAGGATCTGAATCAGGCGCTTTTTAGCTTCTTTATCTTCCACAGGGATGAGCAGTTCCACACGCTTGGACAGATTGCGATTCATGAAGTCAGCACTGGAAATGAAGACGACCGGGCGTCCCCCCTGACTGAACATGTAGATGCGGGCATGTTCCAGGTAGCGGTCAATGATGCTGATGACCGTGATGTTTTCGCTCAGGCCTTTGACGCCAGGGCGTAGGCAGCAGATGCCGCGGATGTTCAGTTTGATCTTCACACCGGCCTGTGAGGCTGCGTACAGCGCCTGGATCATCTGGCGATCTTCCAGCGAGTTCATCTTCAGCATCACCTCAGAGGCTTCGCCTTGCCTAACTCGCTCACATTCATTTTCTAACATGCTGATCAGTCGCTCACGCAGGCCAAAGGGGGCCATCGAGATCTTCTGGAAATGTACGAAGCGGGAGCGCCCGGTCACCGTATTGAAAAAGGCGCTGGCATCACTGCCGTAATTGGCTCGGCAGGTCAGGTAACTGACATCTGTGTAGAGCCGGGCTGTGGATTCGTTGTAATTGCCTGTGCCGAAATGCATGTAACGCACCAGATGTCCGGCCTCGCGGCGCATGATCAGGCAGATTTTGGCGTGAGTTTTTAAACCATGAACGCCATAAATGATCTGGGCACCCGCGTTAAGCAGGTCATTGGCCCGATCTAGATTCCTAGCTTCATCAAACCGTGCCTTCAGCTCGACCAAAACGGTGACATGCTTGCCTGCCTCAGCCGCTTTGACCAAAGCCGCTACGACGCGGCTGTTTTTGGCCGTGCGGTAGAGAATCTGCTTGATGGCGATGACGTCCGGATCAGCCGCTGCTTCTTCGATCAATTTCACGACGGGCTCAAAGCTCTCATAGGGATGATGCATGAGAATGTCACCGCGCTTGACCGCGTCAAAGATGCTTTCACCCGGTTCGATCTGTGAGGACGTCTGAGTGGCCCAGGGTTCGACCTTCAGTTCGTCAAAGCCTGGGGTGCCTGCAATGGCAAAAAAGGCGCTCAGATCCAGTTCTCCTGGTATGGTGAAGACTTGGGCATTTTGAGCGACGCCGATTTGCCGAATGGCAGAGATAAGGTCTCGGCGTGCGCCTTCTTCGATCTCGATTCGGATGGCGGGGCTCTTCAGGCGCTTGTCCAGGATGCCTTCCATGGCGGTCGCCAGGTCGTCTTCAGCATCGTCTTCAGCCACGATGTCAGAATTTCGGCTGATGCGGAATCGCGCACAGGCGGTGACTTTCTCAGAGGGGAAGTAGTGCGTAATGAATAGCTCCAGAACATCTTCAAGATTCAGGTAAGCGTGGCTGGCACCCTCTGCGTCTGGCACGGTGATGTGGCGTGGCAGGCTATTAGGTAAAGTGAAAAGCACAAAGCGCCGAGTTGGTTTGGCATCTTCATCGGATAACACGGTGCAGAGCAGAGAAATCTGAAGTGCAGGGATCGTGGCGACCAATCCATCATCCAGAGCGATGGGGGACAGCACAGGGAAGATGTGCTCCATGAAATGCTCCTCCAAATGCGTGCGCTGAGACAGGGTTAAATCTCCTGTTTTTAGCCTGCGGATACCCTTTTCATGCAGAATCGGCACCAGATGCTGATGCAGGATTTCATATTGCCGCGAGATAAAGCTCGAAGCACGGCTGTGAATCTGGTCCCACTGCTGGGTCGGTGTCAGCCCGCTGGGGTCTTTCACACGCAGCCCTTTTTCCCGCAGGAATTGCAGCGCTCCCACGCGGACCATGAAAAATTCATCAAAGTTAGAAGCAGTGATCGCCAGAAACTTCAGCCGTTCCAGCACCGGTAAATCAGCGCGAGCGGCCTCATCCAGTACACGTTCGTTGAAAGCCAGCCAGCTAAGCTCGCGGTTGAGATATTGATCTTCTAAAGGGGGCATTGTTGGGATTATCGTGCCGCAGGAAGTTCAGAAAACAAGTTACAAGCCGTTTAGAGAGTGCTTTCAGGAGCCGCTTGCAAACTGCACGGTCCGCCTGAATCGTACAAACTCATGAATATTTTAGTTACCGGCGGGGCCGGTTTCATTGGTTCCCACACCGTCGAACGTCTGCTGCAAAGCGGGGCAGGGAATGTGTCTATCCTGGACTGTTTCAACGATTACTACAATCCCGCCATCAAACGGGCCAATGTGCGTGGCTTTGCTGATCGTGTGACCTGCTATGAAGGAGATCTAACAGACAAAGCCTTTATCCAGCAGGTGTTTAAAAAAGGGCGCTTTGATGCGGTCATCCATCTGGCTGCGCGAGCTGGGGTGCGCCCTTCCATCGAACAGCCGGAGCTTTACATCGACACCAATATCAAAGGCACCTTCAACCTGCTGGAGGCCTCTCGGCAGACGGGGTGCAAGCATTTTGTCTTTGCCAGCAGTTCCTCAGTTTACGGGGTGAATAAGAAAGTGCCCTTTGCTGAGGAGGATCCGATCCTGCAAACCATCAGCCCCTATGCGATGACGAAGATGGCTGGTGAGCAGATGTGCTCGAATTACAGCCACCTTTATGACATCAAAACGGTGTCTCTGCGCTTCTTCACGGTCTATGGCCCACGTCAGAGGCCTGATCTGGCCATCTCTAAGTTCAGTCGGTTGATCGAAGATGGTAAGCCTATCGACAAATATGGCGATGGCCACACGGCGCGCGATTACACCTTTGCTAGCGACATTGTGGACGGCATTCTCGGAGCGCTGAATTATCGCTCAGGCCCGATTTGCGACATTTTTAATCTCGGTGGCTCGCAGACCGTCACACTGAATGATCTGATCGCCACGATCGAAGATGCCGTGGGTAAGAAGGCCATCATCAATCAGCTTTCTGAGCAGCCTGGGGATGTGCCCCTGACCTCGGCAGATGTGAGCAAAGCGCAGTCTTTGTTGCATTTCAAACCCACCACAACCATTGCCCAAGGTGTGCCGAAGTATGTGGAGTGGTTCCGCCAGATGCGTGCGGAAGGTGTGGCCGTGTGCTAAGTGATTTATACTTTTGCCCCATGCCTGAACCCACCTATCAACCCATGACGCCTGCCGAAGTGCGCGTCCTCCGTGATGAACTCGATGCCAAGGGGAAGAAACTGGTCTTTACCAATGGCTGCTTTGACCTCCTCCACGCAGGCCATGTGCGCTATCTGAATCAAGCCCGTGCACTGGGGGATGCCATGGTTGTTGCCTTAAACTCAGACGCCTCGGTGCGTGAGTTGAAGGGGCCCTCGCGTCCGGTGAATCGTGAGCGAGATCGCGCCGAGGTCATGGCAGCGCTGCGTGCGGTGGATGCCGTGGTGATCTTCGGTGATAAGCGTGCCACGGCTTTGATTGAAGAAATTCGGCCACATATCTATGCCAAGGGCGGTGACTACACAGTCGATTCCCTCAATCCTGAGGAACTTGCCGCACTCAAATCAGCACGCAGTCAGATCAGCATCCTGCCCCTCGTCGCGGGTCGCTCCACGACAAATACCATCGAGCGCATGATGAAGCCTGCTGATGGCTCGGGCCCCTTGCGGTTGGGCGTGCTGGGCTCTGGTGTGGGCTCTAATTTAAAGGCAATCCTTCAGGCGATTGAGGAACATGCGCTGGATGCCGAAGTCGTCGTAGCCATCTCAGATGAAAAGGACTCGACCTTCCTGAAAACGGCCAAAGCTGCCCATGTGCCAGCCCATTTTGTGGACGGTGGTCATAATCCGCGCCGATTCAATGATGCTGCCCATAAAGAGATCGCTGAGCACTTGCAGCGTGCGCAGGTGGAGGTGGTGGTTCTAGCAGGCTTCATGCGTATTTTGAAGGAGCCCGTGCTGACGGCTTATGCGGACCGCATTGTCAATGTGCATCCCAGCCTTTTACCCATGTTTAAAGGCGCGCGAGCCGTGCAAGACGCCATTGATGAAGGCGAGCTGGAAACAGGCTGCACCGTGCATCTAGTGACCTCAGAGATCGATGCAGGTCGTATTTTAGCCCAGGCTACAGTGCCGATTCTGGTCGGTGATACGGCAGAGGTTCTGCATCAGCGCATCAAGGTGGAGGAGCATAAACTGCTGCCAAAAGTTCTCTCGGAGTGGCCTCGGAAATAAGCCATCTCCTGCACTGAAGATTGTCTGGGCGCTTGCGTGTCAGCAAGCTCAGTTCTAAAGACATGCTGTCGCTTTCATGTTCTCCCGCATTTTTGACCGTTATCTTGGTAAACAAGTCCTCTCAGCCACGCTGATGGGCGTTTTGCTGCTGTGCGGGGTCATGGTTCTGGGAAACGTCTATAAAAAGTTGGATGAGCTTCTCGGTGGCACCCAGCTGCCTTTTGCCGTCATTGCAGAGTTCGTGGCCCTGATCATCCCGTTCTCGCTCATCTTCACCATTCCGTGGGCTTTTCTGACCTCCATCCTGCTGGTCTTTGGTCGACTCTCGGCAGATAATGAATTGGTTTCATTGCGGATGACCGGCTGGTCTATGCCGCGCATCTGTGCCTCGGTCTTTGTGCTATCACTGGCTCTTTCAGGCGTCTGCTATTGGGTGAATGTCGACATCGCACCGATGGCCAAGAATCGCATGAAGATGCTGTTTTATGAAGTGGCACTGGAGAATCCTGAGTCACTCTTCCAGCCAGGCCAAGTGCTCGAAAAAGTGCCCGGATTTCGCATCTACACAGGAAAGCGGGACGGTCGTAAACTCACCGACCTGACGATCATCGAAATGGAGGGTGCACTGGCCAAACGCATCGTTCGTGCCAAGCGTGCCGTTCTGGAGACGCAGCCGGGCGTGTTAGACTTTACCATGCGGCTCTACGATGCGGAGATCGAGGCCATCAGCCACACGCTGGATAAAAAGGTGGATAAGATCGAGTTCCTCAATGCCGCTGAAACCGCGCTGACCTTTCCCATGTCACGGCTGCGCAATAGTTCAGTCAGAGTGAATGCCAGCATGAAGACGACAGCCGCGCTTTCACAAGAGGTGGATCATGCCGTGGACACCGTAACGCAGCTGAAAATGGACCCCAAGCAAGTCTCCCAGTCCCGCACAGAACTGCACAAACGCTTCAGCTTTTCCCTAGCCTGCTTCACCTTCGCCCTCGTCGGGATTCCCCTCGGCGTCACCGCCCAGCGGCGTGAGACCTCCACCGGCTTCGCCCTCAGTCTGATCACAGCCACCGTTTACATCGGCTTCATCATCTTTGCTGATACTCTCAATGATAAACCTAGCTCCATGCCACATCTCGTCATGTGGCTGCCAAACGTGCTGTTCCTCGGAATAGGCGGCTGGTTGTTTTTTAAACTGAGCCGGAAGTAAGCGGCTCACAGATTGAACTTCCCACTTTGCCCCATGAAAGCCACGGGGTTCTCATAGGACACACGCTGGATCATTTCTGGCGTCCAGCCGCGCTGACGCATGGCTTGCATGGTTTTTGGTACTGCCAGAGGATCACTGATGCCCCAGTCACAGGCGCTATTCATCCAGATGCGCTCGGCATGGCGATGCTCCAGCATGTCGATAGCGCGGTTCGGGGTGCATTTGCTCTCGGGGTAGAGCGTGATGCCTGCCCAGAAGCCCTGATCTAAAACATGATCAATCGTGTGCTCTTCCACATGGTCGATGATCACGCGCTCAGGCTTGATCTTCGGGAAGCTTTTCAGCGCATCAACGATCAGTTTGGTGCCCTTCAGCTTGTCTTCCAAATGCGGCGTATGGATCAGCACGAGCTGATCGTAGTCCTGGGCCAGCTGCACATGCTGCTCAAAGATACGCAGCTCATTGCGGCTGTTCTTGTTCAGGCCGATCTCGCCAATGCCCAGTACGCCAGGTTTATCGATGAACTGCGGAATCAGCCCGATCACTTCCTCGGCCAACTTGGTGTCTTCAGCTTCTTTGGGATTGATGCAGAGCCAGGAAAAATGCTTGATGCCAAACCTCGCTGCACGCTTGGGCTCATACTCGGTGATCTGACGGAAGTAATCATAAAAACCGTCGGCTGAGGCCCGATCAAAGCCGGCCCAAAACGCGGGCTCACAAATCGCCTGACAGCCTGCCAGCGCCATGCGCTCGTAATCATCCGTGGTGCGGCTGACCATGTGGCCGTGGGGTTCGATATAGTTCATGGGGAAGGTGAGTTTATACGCGATACGCTCCAATCGCGCCCTGCATGGTGGCTTTTTCAATCGGCTCGACGCTGGGATCACTGAAGCTCAGGAGCACCTCTTTGGCCCGTGTTGGCTGATCCAGGGATAGCAGAGCGATGGCATTTTTGAGAGCTTGCACACGGAAGTCCGCCGTCTGATCAGCGCGTTGGACACGGTCTAGGAAGGCAGCCAAGTCGATCAGCTTGCTGCGTGCATCCATTGGAGGCCAGCAGAAGCGCGGCAGCGATTAGCTCTCGGGATTCACCAAAGCGGTTTGCTGGGGTGTGGCGCATGATGTTTTCGACACGCTCAGGAGTCAGCACCTTGCGGTTCTGTTCTGCCGGGAAAAAGCCTGGAACCAGTGTGTTCACGCGGATGCCCAGGGGTGCCCATTCGCGCGCTAGATTCTTGCTCAGATTATGCACGGCACCTTTCGACATGCTGTAGGTGAAGACTCGGCTCAGCGGCATCAGGCCCGACATGGAACCCAGATTGATGATGGAGGCAGGCACTTTGTTTTCCACGAAGTATTTGCCAAAAACCTGGCAGGCCAAAAACACGCCCTTCGTATTGATGTTCATGATCCGGTCATACTCCTCTTCCGAGATGTCCAGGAAAGGGGTCGCAGAGTTGACGCCTGCGCCATTGACCAGGATTTGGCAGCCGCCGGAGCGCTCCAGAACCTGATCCAGCAGCAATTGCAGATCGGCTTTGCGTGAAGCATCCGCACTGACGAAGTAGCCCTTGCTGCCAGCCGCATGAATCGCGTCTAGACCTTTTTCAGCCTTGGCAGGATCACGCCCGACGAGCACGACTTCGGCACCTGCATTGGCAAAGCCACTAGCGATTGCGCCGCAGAGCTCGCCTGTGCCGCCGATGACGACAGCGGTTTTACCTTGAAGAGAAAAGAGTTCAAAAATGGAAGACATAGTTGGGGAAGGGGAAGTTAATTTTGGACGCGAGAGGCCAGCGTGTCGAATCAAACATGGCTTACTTTGATAAAGTCATCACGCACTCCAGATGCTTGGTTTGAGGGAAGAGGTCAAAGGGCTGCACCGTGCTGAGATGGTAACCTGCTGAGGTAAAGAGGACCAGATCGCGCATCTGAGTGGCGGGATTGCAGGAGATGTAAACGACGCGCTTTGGATCAAAGG